>JAQULN010000100.1 GCA_028718575.1 Candidatus Krumholzibacteriia bacterium
CCACTTGGGCCACACGGAGCCCGCCATGGCCGCCCTCGCACGGGCGCTGGAACTGGATGACACCTTGGCCGTGGCCTGGTATAACCGCGGCTTGCTGCGTTTTCATCTGGACGATGTGATCGGAGCCATCGCCGATCTGGAGCGCGCGCACGCGTTGGCTCCCGACGATCGAACCATCGCCGGCCTGCTCGAGCAACTGCGCCGGCGGATCCAACCGTGATACGTCTGTGATGATCGCTTGCTAGAATCGCGCGGCGACCGATCTTTGGCCCCGGAGGTATTCTGTCCATGCGCTACATTCCTTACCTGGTCTGTCTTGTTCTGGTCGGCGGCGCGGCGTTCGGCCCGCTGGGCGAGACGGCCGCCGCGGGTCCTGCCGATCTGGTGGTGCACGCCGGGATGAACGTCTCCACCATCCACCTGGACGACCTGATCGCCAAATCGCGCCGCGGCCTGGCGCTGGGTGTCGGCACGTGCCTGCGCCTGAGCGACGATTTCTGCCTGTTGCCCGAGGTCTGGTACATGCAGAAGGGAATCCGCGGGAGCGTGGCCTGGGAATTAGTCACGCTGGAGACCAGGTATCAGACCATCTCGGTGCCGGTGCTGCTCGCGCTGCAGTTTCCAGCCGCGCGTTTCGAGTCGCGCGCGTTCATCGGACCGGCGATCGACTGGGTGCTCGCCAACGAGATCAGGCGCAAGGAGCTCCAAGCCTGGCAGGCCTGGCACGACGTCGCCGACCAAGCCGAAGATCTCTACGTCAGCCTGATCGTCGGCGGCGGCACGCGCTACGGGCGCCTCGATCTGGAGGTCCGCTACCAGCACGGCCTGAGCAAGCTGTCGGACTACCGCTACCGCGAGTTCCTCGATGTGATGCCGGCCATGACCACGAGCAAGCCGGCGTATGATCGCACGTGGACGTTCTCGGTCGGATACTGGTTCTAACGCGGATCGTTCGCAACCGAGCGATGGCGCAGGGGCAACTGCCTGCCGGGCCGCGGTTACAGATCGCCGCGGTCAGCGCAGGTAGCTGGCGCTGTTGACGTCGATTACGCTGCCGGTCAGCGCGTCCGCGCGCCCGCTCACCGCCAAGAGCACGGTCCAGGCCAGGTCCTGCGGATCGACCACCTGCCCGCCGGGGAACTGAGCGCGGATCTTTTCACCTTCCGGACCGGCCAGGTAGTGGCGCGTCATGTCGGTCTCCACCCAGGCCGGCGCCACGGTGACCACCTTGATGCCGCGCGGAGCCAACGCGATCGCCAGCGACTGCCCCAGGGCATTCAGGCCGCTCTTGCTCGCGCCGTAGGCCGGCGCCTCGGGCTCGCCGCGAAATGCCCCGCGGCTGCTCACGTTGACGATGTAGCCGCGGCGCTCGGCGAGGTAGGCGACGGCAGCCTCGCAGATCAAAGCCGGCGCGGTGAGGTTGACGGCGATGGTGCGCTCCCAGAGGTGTCGCCAGAGGGCCGTATCCTCGCCGACCGCCGGCATGCGCTCGTAGATGCCGGCGTTGTTGACCAGGATGTCCAGGCCGCCGAGCGCCCGGACCGCCCGCCCCGGCAGGGCCGCGGCCTCGTCGGGGTCGGCGAGATCGGCCGCCAGCACGGTGTGGCCGCCGCCGGGCAGTTGTTCGGCGAGCCGGCGCGCCTCGTGTTCGGCGGCGCGGCAGTGCAAGGCCAGCCGCGCCCCGTGCTCCGCCAGCAGGGCGGCGATGTGCCGTCCCAATCCCCGGCTGGCGCCGGTGACCAGGGCGCACCGTCCCGCGAGGTCGATTCCTTTGTCGCCGCCGCTAGCATCCATGTCGAACCCCCCAAGCGCCGCGCCGCCGCTGCGCAGGCGGCGGCGCGGCACGCTATGCTACTTACGGTCCTGCGGGAAGCGCTTGACCTCCGGCAGCTTGACCGGTTCGCGGCGAATCTTCTCCAGCAAGACCTCGACGGCCTTTTCGAGCTGCGGATCGCGGCCGGCGATCACCTCGTGGGGCAGGTTGTCCAGGAGGATGTCGGGATCGACGCCGTAGTTCTCGACCACCCACTCGCCGTCCAGGCTGTAGATGCCGAACTCGGGGAAGGTGACATTGCCGCCGTCCAGCAGCGGGATGTTGCGGCTGATGCCCACCAGGCCTCCCCAGGTGCGGGTGCCGATCACCGGGCCCAGCTCGTAGGCCTTGAAATAGTACGGCAGCGCGTCGCCGCCGCTGCCGGCGTACGCGTTGCAGAGCATCGCCAGATGACCGAGGAAAGCGGTGCCGGGCGTGCGCCGGTCTTCGCCGTAACGCGGCCGCCACAGGTTGACCAGCCGCTGCCGTAGGATGTTCATGAAGAAGTCCGGGATGAAGCCGCCGCCGTTGTAACGCTCGTCGATGATCAGCCCGTCTTTGTGCAACTGCGGGTAGTAACCCTTGGCGAATCCCTGCTGGCCGCCGACCGCGGTGTTCGGCAGGTGCAAGTAGCCGATCTTGCCGCCGGAGAGTTCGTCGATGCGCCGCCGGTTCGCCTCGACCCAGGCCGTGTAGCGCAGGTTGTCCTCGCTGCGAATGGGCTCGACGACGATCTCGCGGCTGTCCTTGCCGTCGGCGCGCGGTCCGACGCGCAACACCACCGATTCGCCGATCCGGTCGACGAGCAAGCTGTATGGATTGGTCGGCGCCCGCAACTCGACGCCGTCGACCGCCAGCAGGTACTCGTCGGCGCCGACGTTGCGGCCGGGGCCGAAGAGCGGCGTGTCGGTGTTGCTGTTCCAGTCGCGCTCGCTGAAGATCCGCGCGAAACGGTAGCGGCCGCTCTTCGCCTCGAGCGCGAAGTCGCAACCCAGCAGACCGGTGCCGATGCTGGGCGCCTGCGGGCGGTCGCCGAGGCGCGCATAGGCATGGCCGGCGTTCAGTTCGGCGATCATCTCGCCGACCAGGTACGTGAAATCGGCGCCGTGGCTGACGTACGGCAGCAGGGCGCTATACCGCCGCCAGATCTCGTCCCAGTCGACCCCGTGCAGGTCCGGGTCGTAGAAGAAGTCGCGCTCGAGGCGCCACGCTTCGCGCAACATCTGCCGGTACTCGGCGCGCGGGTCGATCATGGCCTTCATGTCGCCGGTGCGCAGGGGCTTCTCGGCCGGTTTCTGATCGGCCTTGGCCGCCACGATGCCCAGCTTGTCCCGGTGCCGGTAGAGAATCTTCTTGCCGTCGGCGGACAGGATGTATTCGTTCAGCTCCTTGAGGACCGTCTTTTCCTCCCGCTCCTTGAGGTCGTAATAGAGCAGCGTCGTGTTCCCGCGCTGGTTGCCGCGCCCGCCGCCCGGCGTGAACGGCCGGCTCAGGTAGAAGAGCTTGCCGTCGGCATACCCCAGTGCGAAGTACCGGCTCGGCGTCACGTCCAGCGCCACCATGCGGTCGGCGAGTCCGGCGAGGTCGATGCGCAGCGGCTCGTCGCTGCCCGCCTTGTCCTTTTTGCCCTTGCCTTTGTCCTTATCCTTGTCCTTGTCGCCATCCTTGTCCGCGCTCGCTTCGTCGTCCTCGGGCGACTTCACAGCGACCGTGTCCGCTTGCGGAGGGAACGGATGCGGCAAATCGGCGCGCAGGGTGACCAGGTAGAGGCCGTCGCGATCCTCCCAGATCGGCGCGAGATCGAAGCCGCCGAGCGTGGGGTTGAAGTGTCGGCTCGACGTGAAGAACAGGTACTTGCCCTCGTCGTCGAAACAGGGGTTGCCCTCGTCGGTGAAATCGTCTGTCACCTGGTGGCTCTTGCCCGCCGCCAGCTCGTACAGGCGTAGCGAACTGAAGCCGTTCTTCTCGGACCGCGTGTAGGCGATCCAGTCGCTGCCGGGGCTCCAGGCGATCTCGGTGATCGGTGCGGTGATGCCCTTGTCGATCTTCGTGATCTTGCCGTTGCCCGCGTCGACGAGCAGCAACTCCAGGGCGGCGTTGCAGACCAGCAGTTTCTTGCTGTCGGGCGACCACTGCAGGCCGTAGATCCAGCCCGCGAGGCCGCTGGTCAGGCGTTTGGCCTGGCCGCTGCCGTCGGCCGGCCGCAGGAAGATCTCGTACTCGCCGGGTTCGTCGCTCACGTAGGCGAGCGTGCGGCCGTCGGGCGACCAGGCGGGTGTCCGCTCGCGCGCCTCCGCCGTCGCCGTCAGATTGCGCACCGGACCCTTCTCCGCCGGCAGGCTGAAGAGATCGCCGCGCGCCGCGGCCACGGCGCGGTTGCCGTCCGGCGCCATATCCACGTCGCGCAGCATGTCCTCGACCGGCCGCAGAGCCGGCCGCGCCCAGATGTTGTCGCTGCGCAGGCTGACGCGCAGGCGGCGCGGTTGCGGCTGCGCCTGGGTGAGGTCCAGCACGTAGAGCCAGCCGCCGTTCTCGTAGACGATCGCGTCCTGCCCCAGGCTGGGGTACTTGACGTCGTAGACGTCGTGGCGGGTTAGCTGGCGGTGCGTGTCGCTGGGCTCGTGCCAGGCCCAGAGGTTCAGCTTGTCTTGTTCGCGGTCGCTCGTGTAGTAGATGGTGTCGCCCCGCCACATGGGGAAGTTGTCCGTGCCGATCCAATCGGTCACTTGCCGAGTCTGGTTGCGCGCGACGTCGTAGATCCAGATGTCCTGCGCCATGCCTCCCTTGTAGCGCTTCCAGGTGCGCTCCTCGCGCGTGATGCGATTGTAGGCGAGGCGTTTGCCGTCGGGGCTCCAACTCGAGAGCCCGCCCTCGGGCAAGACCATGCGCTCGGGCAAGCCGCCCTCGCGATCGATGGTATAGAGCTGAAGGTCGCGGCCGGTGAGGCTCTGGCGCGCCGACTGGAAGCGGATGCGCCGGCCGTCCGGCTCCCAGTCGATGACGCGATCCCGATCCGGGTGGTAGGTGAGTCGCGTCGGCTCGCCGCCGCGCGCGGGCATCACGTAGACATCGGGGTTGCCGTCGTACTCGGCGCTGAAGGCGATCCATTGGCCGTCGGGGCTGAACTTGGGGTTGGTCTCCAGGCCCGGCGAACTGGTCAGGCGCCTGGCTTCGCCGCCCGCGGCGGGCACGGTCCACAGATCGCCGGCATAGACGAAGACGACCGTATCCTGGTGGATGTCCGGCATGCGCAAGAGGCGCATGTCCTCGTTGTCGGCCGTGTCGGGAGCAGCCAGCGCCAGGCTGCCGCCCAGCAGGAATACCAGCAATGTTGCCGGCGGTACGATGGTGCTTTGCATGGAAACCTCCGCAAGGGCAATGGGCGAGCACAAGATAGCAGGCCAGCCAGGCGTTGCCGGGCCGAGGCACAGTATACGGTCGAAACCGAGGTCGGTTGCAACGCGATCGGCCGGCCGGCGCGCGTGCCGGCGCGGCGGCGCGGATCAAACCGGCGGCGCGACGATCGGCGTGTGTCGAGGCCCCGGCCCGGCTTGACGCGTGTAGACGGCTAGCCGCCACCAGAGCAGCGCCAAAAAGATAGCGCCGCCGATCGCGTCGCCCACGGCAAAGCCGTACCAGCCGCCCGCGAGCCCGCCCCACTGCAGGCCCAACCACACGCCGAGGGGTTCGAGCACGACCCGCAGCGTCGTATTGGGCACCATGCCGGCCAGACCCTGACCGCGCGCCTGGAACCAGAAGGCCGTGATGTTGACCACGCTGAGCATGGGTCGCGCGGCCGTCGCCCAGCGCGCGAACGCCCAGCCGGCGTCGATCACCGCCGCGTCGTCGGTCATCAGGCCCATGGCCCAGCGGGGAAACAGGATCACCGGCAGGGCCAAGGCCGCCAAAAGTGTGAGCGCGAAGCGCAGTGTGGTCAGCGTGATCTCGCGCACGCGCTCGCGCTGACCCGCGCCGTGGTTCTGGCCCACCATGATCATCATGCTCAGGCTCAGGCCCAAGGTCGGCAGGAAGACGAAGCTCAACAGGCGCAGGCCCGCCCCGAACGCCGCGAGCGCCGCGGTGCCCTGGGAGGCCAGCATCCGGTTGATCAGGAAGAGCGACACGGGCAGCGCCAGGTTGGCCAACGTCGCCGGTCCCGCGACGCCGAGCAGGTCGCCAAGCAGCGAGCGGTTCCAACGCCAGGCGCCGCGCTCGAGGCGCACGCGGCGATGGTGTGCGCCCTTGCGCAATTCGCGCAGCACGAGCAGCGACGCGAACGCGAAGCTCACGACCGTGGTCAACGCGGCGCCCGCCACACCCAGGCGCGGCAGCGGCCCCGGCCCGAAGATGAACAGCGGGTTGAGCACCACGTTCAGGACCAGGCCCAAGGCCATGACCTTGAACGGAAAAATCGTGTCACCCTCGCCGCGAAAGAGCGCGTTCATGCTCATCGCGAAGAGGCTGAAGAAACCGCCCAGGAAGTAGATCGAGCCGTACTGGCGGGCCAGGTCGCGCACCACCGGATCGGTGCCGGGCGCGCGCAGGGCCGGTTCGAGCAGCGCCAGGCCGCCAGGGATCAGCAGGAGCGCGAGCGCGCCGGCGACCAGGGCCACATGCAAGACCAGGTTCGGCAGCTCGCGCTCGCGGCCGCCGCCGATCAGGCGGCTGCACAAGCTTGTCGCCGCCGAACCGAGCGCACCGCCGAAGGTGTGCAGCAGATACGTGACCGGAAATGCGAGGCTGATCGCCGCCATCGCTTCCTTGCTGAACCGACCGAGATAGATCATGTCCACCAGGCCATAGCTGGTGACCAGGAACATGGCCAGGATCATGGGGATGCTCAGGCCCAACAGGGTCGGCGTGATCGGACCGGTAAGGATCGCGTCGGGGCCGTCGTCGCCGGGACGGCGGCGGCCGGCGCGCAAACGGTCGAGCCAGGTCGGCACGAGGTCAGTCGTCCTTGGTGCGAGACGCGGGGTCCGGCGCCAGCTCGGCGCCGGCAAAATCGGCGACACCGTAGATGAAGCCCGCGATCGCCGCCAGGTTCGCCGCGAGGTCCGCCGGCGCGACGGCCGTCAATACGTCGGCCGGGCCGTGGTGGTAGCGGAAGTACTCGCGGCCGTGCACGCGGTGACCGATGCCGATCACGCCTGTTTCGACGAGCGGCCCGATATCGACGCCGGCCCAGCCCGGGTAGAGCGTGTCGGCGCCGACCGTGGCCAGCGGCGCGGCGAACGGCCGCAGCGCCTCGATCGTCTCGGCGGCGGCGCGCACCGAAAAGCCGGCCGGCGCGAAGCAGCCAGAGTCGCTCTCGAGCGCCAACACGTGGCGCGGATCGTCGCCGCCGTACGCCTCGGCGTAAGCTCGGCCGCCCTGCCCGCCATACTCCTCGCTGGTGAACAACACCACGCGGACCGTGCGCCGCGGGCGCAGATCGAGGTCGTTGAGGACCCGCACGGTCGCGATCATCAGGGCGCACGCCGCGCCGTCGTCATGGGCGCCCTGGCCGGTGTCCCAGGCGTCGAGGTGGGCGCCGATCAGAACGATCTCGCCGGGCCGCTCGCGGCCGCGCAGCTCGCCGATGACGTTGGCGCAGGGGCCGGGCTCGAGCGGCTCGGCTTCCATGTACAGGCTGACGGTCGGCCGCCGGCCGGCGCGGTCGAGGCGCCAGAGCAGGGCGGCGCCTTCCTCGGTCAACGAGGCGGCCGGGATGCGCGGTCCATCGTCCGCGTAGGACATGACCCCGGTGTGCGGCGTGTTCTGGCCGAAGCCCGCGGGGCGGATCAGCGCGGCGACCGCCCCATGCTGCGCGGCGCGGCGCGCGGCTTGGGAGCGGTACTGGACGTTAGGCCCGTAGCCGATCCACGGCGGGTTGAAGAGGACGATACGGCCGGCGGCTTCGCCGGCCCGCGCCTCGAGCTCATCCCAGTCGGTCACGGCCAGGACCTCGGCCACGAGTGGGCGGCCGCCCGTGCCCACGCTCATGCCCAGGCCGAGCATGCCGAGATCGATCGCGTACGGCTCGACCAGACGGGCCCACTCGCGCCCGCGTTCCCAGCGGGGCACGGTCACCGGCTGCGTCCAGACCGTATCGGCGCCCGTGGCGGCGAGCCAACGCTTCGCCCACTGGTGCGCGCGGCGCATGCCCTCGCTGCCCGCCAGGCGCGGCCCAACCTCGTCGCACAGCTCGCGCAGCGCGGCCAGGGCGAAGGTGTCGGCCAGCGCGCGCTCGAGGACCGCGGCGACGGGGCCCGTTTCGAGGATCGCCGCCGTTGCGGCGGTTGCCGGCGGCGCGGAGGCGGCGGCAGCGGCGGCTGTGGCGGTCACCGGCGCGGCCATGCCCACGCTGAGCGGCACCAGGATCACGGCCAGGGCGTATGTCGCCGCCTGGTCGCGAAGGACACGGCGGCTGCCAGAGGGCAATCGGCAGGATTGCGGAAACATCACGGGTCGACCTCTCGCTGAGATCCGGCGGGCGAATGCACGCGCAGAATGTAACCCGCGGCAGTTGCGGAGGCACGACGGGAATTTCCTGAGCAAGAGATCGCTCAGATTGCGCGGCGAGGGGGCGTCGATGCCGGCTCGGGCGAGCGCAATTCGCGTAGCCGCTGGGCGGGCTGCTGCCCTACTCCCGGAACAGCCCCTTCACCTCGCTCCAGGTCTTCTGCTCGGTGCGTACCGGTCCGCTCAGGAACGGCTCGAAGATCACGAACATGTTCACATTCGGCAGGTCGTGGCCGTCGATGATGTACGTCGCGATCTCGTCCGCGTCCGTCGTGCCCCAGTAGTTGTTCTCCAGGTGGAAGTAG
>JAQULN010000101.1 GCA_028718575.1 Candidatus Krumholzibacteriia bacterium
GCGGCGCCATGGGCGGGATGAACATTCCCGGCCTGAAGCTGCCAGGGATGTGATATGCCCCGCGGGACGACAGGCGGCGCGAGCGGGACGACAGGCGGCGCGTACACCACGGCCGGCGGCGAATTCCAGTCGCCGGCGCTGGAGCAGCTCGTCCGTCATCTGCAGGTGCTGCCCGGGCTGGGGCGCAAGTCGGCCACTCGGATCGCCCTGCACCTGCTGGCCGGCGGCGACCACGCCGCGCGGCTGACGGCGGCCATCGACAACGCGCTCCGGCAGGTGACGCGCTGCCGCCGTTGCGGCGCCATCACCGAGGCTGACCCCTGCGCGATCTGCACGAGCGAGACGCGCGATCCGGGGCTGCTCTGCGTGGTCGCCAGCCCGGTCGACATCCTGCCGTTCGAGAAGGCGGGGTTCTACCGGGGCCGCTACTTCGTGCTCGGCCGCCTGCTGTCGCCGCTCGATGGCGTGCGAGCCGAGGATCTGCCCTTCGACCGCTTTCTGGAGCGGCTGGACACCGATCAGGTGCGCGAGGTGATCCTGGCCCTCGACACCAGCGTCGAGGGCGAGACCACGGCCCTCTATCTGCAGAGGTTGTTGGCGGGTCGCGAGTTGTGTTTGACCCGCCTGGCGACCGGGATTCCCGTCGGCGGCGCGTTGGCCTATACCGACGAGGCGACCCTGCAACGGGCGTTCCTGCACCGCCAGGGCGTCGATCGCGCTTGATCCGCGCGGCTATCTTGTGGGCTCAAGCGGCCGCCGCCCGCGTCGATAACCTCTTTGAACGCCTGTCGGACAACCGTACGAGGCCGGGTCACGGCTGGGAGTGGATCCATGGTTAGAGCTGAGTGGGCCATCTTCGAGGAGGACTACTGGGCGATCACCAACGCCTTGGAGGCGCTCGTCCAGAGCGCCCAGGCCAGGCACGTGTTGCTGGTCGATCGCACCGGCCAGATGATCGCCCAGGTCGGCGACAGCCCGGATTTCGATACCCAGAGTTTCGCCTCGCTGTGCGCGGCCGATTTCGAAGCCAACTTCGCTCTGGCCAAGCTCATCGGGGAAGATGACTTCTCGACCCTCTATCATCAGGGCGCCCGCGACAGCATGTATCTCGGCAAGATCGCGCGCGGCGTGGTCCTGGCCGTCGTGTTCGACAAGAGCACGACCCTGGGGCTGGTCCGGCTGCGCGTGCGCCGGACCGTCGAGGAACTGAACGTGATCATCGAGGGTCTCTACGACAAGCTGCAGTACCGCAACGAGGAATACGACCCCTTCGACCAGGAGTTCTCCGAAGGGGTGGAGCAGGAGATCGACAACCTGTTCGCCGACTGAGTCGCGGCCGGCCGGCGCCGGTCGGAGAAGGGACGAGAGACGTGTCGCTGATCAACTACTCCTCCCGCGAGATCAACTGCAAGATCGTGTACTACGGTCCCGGCCTGGGGGGCAAGACGAGCAACATCCAGTACATCTACGACAAGCTGGCGCCCGAAACCAAAGGCAAGCTGGTGACGTTGGCGACGGAGATGGACCGGACGCTGTTTTTCGACTTCCTGCCCCTCGAACTCGGCGAAGTCAAGGGTTTCAAGACCCGCTTCCATCTGTACACGGTGCCGGGCCAGGTCTATTACAACGCCAGCCGCAAGCTGATCCTGCGCGGCTGCGACGGCGTGGTCTTCGTGGGCGATTCGAGCGAGGCGCGCTTCGACGCCAACGTCGAGTCGCTCTACAACCTGCACGAGAACCTCAAGGAGTACAACCTCGAGCTGGGCAAGATTCCCTTCGTGATGCAGTGGAACAAACGGGATCTGCCGGACGCGCTGCCGGTGGCCGAGCTCAACGAGGAACTCAACCCCGAGGGTTTCGACTGGTTCGAAGCGATCGCCTACAAGGGCGACGGTGTCTTCGACACGCTCAAGTGCGTGGCCAAGCAGGTTCTGCGGCAATTGCAGACCCAACCGGCGGGAGTCTGAGCGAACCGACCGATCGTTCAGGGCCGGGCCGAACGTCCACGCTTCGCGGCGGCGTCTCGGCCCGGCCTCGATCGTTTACTCGGTTCGCCGAGCGAAATCTCCGCGGCACCCCCAAGCCGTGCTTGAGAAATGGGCTCGGTGCGGTATTGTGGTCTCCTCGCAAAGGGGGCTGCATGATGGGACGTGGCCACTGGTCGAAGTACTGGGCGGCGGGCGTGATGGTGCTGGCGTTCGCTGTCGGATGTTCCGGCGACAAGAATCAGAACTTGGTGCTGGGACTCATCAGGCCGTCGCTCGACCACTTGCCGTACCAGTTGGCTAGGTTGGCGGACCATCCCGACCTCGCCGGCATCGAGATCCGCTATTTTACGAGCGGTTGGGAGACCAGCGAAGCGCTCGCGGCCGGGCGGCTCGACGCGGCGATCCTGCCGTTCACCTATGCCTGGACAGCGGTTTCGCGCGGCCTGCCCGTGCGCATCGTCAGCTTCCTCGAGCGTGAAAGCGACGGCATCGTCGCCCGGCGTAACATCGGCAGCCTCGACGACTTGGACGGCAAGCGCATCGGGGTGCTGCGGGCCTCGACGATCGAGATCCTGGCAGTCATGGCCCTCGACGATCGCGGATTGAGCGCCGAACTGGTGCCTTTGCGCGGCCCTGCCGAGATGGTGGCCGCTTTGCGGGCGGGCGACGTCGATGCCCTCAGTTTCTACGTGCCGCCGATCCTAACGCTGGGCGAACAGTTCCACGTCGTGCACTGGTACGGCGAGGATCATCCCGGCCATCCGTGCTGCGATCTCGTGGTCTACGCGCCGGCGGCCCGCAAGAAAGAGGCGGCGCTATCCCGGCTGCGCCAGGCGCTGGCCGCGGCGACGGCGCAGGTCGAGACGGAAGATTGGCAGGCCGGCGCCGCGGCTGCCGCAGTCGATCTCTACAACCTGCCGCCTCATGTGGCCGACGCGGCGCTCGCCAGACTGCGCTTCGGGATGGGCCGCGAGGCGAGCGGGCGCGAGTTCCAGCTGCGCGCCGCCTCCGTGATGCGCGACCTGGGCTACTTGGACGTTGTACCGGACACGAGCGATGTCTACTTGCCGCTGGCGCGCCGCTAGCCTGGGCGGCTACGTCCTGCTCGGCGGCTTGTTGCTCGCGTTGGCTTGGTCGTTGGAATTGGGGCCGGCCGCCTGGGCGGACCTGCGGATGTCGTGGCCGCTGCTGGCGGTGGACCTCGGCCTGTCCCTGCTGCGGACCCTGGCGGCCTGCCTGACGGCGTGGTCCGGCGCGTGCCTGGTCGGCTACTTGCTGTGGGCGCGACCGATCTTGTACCGGTTGTTGCTGCCGCTGGTGAACTTCGTGCGCGCGATCCCGCCACTAGCCTGGCTGCCGTTCGCCATCTTCTGGTTCGGCCTGGGCGAGGCGCCGGTCTTTTTCATCCTCGTCGTGGCGTTGTTCTTCCCGTGTCTGGTGGCGGCTCGCGATGCCTTTGCGCAGATCGACCGGGACTTCGTCGACGAGGCGCGCGTGCTGGGCGCCGGCGGGTGGCGCCTGTTCGCGCGCGTGATGCTGCCGCTGGCGTTGCCGGCGCTCTTGACCCTGCTGCGGGTGGCGTGGGCGTTGGGTTGGGGCACGGTTGTGGCGGCCGAGATGTTGGGCGTTCACAGCGGCATGGGTTTTCGGCTGCTCGATTTCCGGTTCCTGGTCCAGTACCCGCCCATGCTCGTCTACCTCGTGGTGATGGGCCTCGTGGGCATCGGCGTCGATCGGATCCTGCGCCTTTTGGCCGCGATCGCGGGCCGCCAGCGGGGCGAATGACCCGCCCCGGTCGCCGGCGCGGCGTCGTCGCCGATTGACCGGACCGTAGAGCCCGTCTATCTTGCGCCCGGTCGTACCGGCGAAAGGACAAGCATGCGCCGAGCACTCGTGCACTTGATCGGCACCTTCTTCGGCACCGGTTACGCTCCCATCGCGCCGGCGACCGCCGGTAGCTTCGCCTACGCTCTGTTGTGGTGGGGCCTGTGGAACTGGTTCGGTCCGATCGCGCTCTGGGTGCAGCTGATCGCGTTGGTCGCCGTCACCGTGATGGGCATTGCCGTCGCCGGCGCGCTCGAGCGCGAGCACGGGCCCGATCCGCGTCGCTGCGTGATCGACGAAGTCGCGGGCATGCAGGTGACGTACCTGGGCCTGGCGGCCGGCTGGCCGGGCTGGCTGGCTGGTTTCTTCTGGTTCCGCGTCTTCGACATCTGGAAACCCGGCGGCGTGCGCAAGCTCGAACGCTTGCCGGGCGGTGTGGGCATCATGGCCGACGATCTCGGCGCGGGCGTGCTGGCGGCGCTGGCGACGCACGCGACGGTGGCGGCGGCTCGTCTGTTGGGCTGGTGGACATGAACACGCCGGAGGCGATCGCGGCGCGGATCATCTCCGTCGGCGACGAGCTGCTGCTGGGCCGTTCCTCCGACACCAACGCCACGCGGATCGAGCGGGCCCTGGCCCCGTTCGCGATCCCGGTGCGCGACATCCTGGTGATCGCCGACCGTATCGACGCCATCGCGGCGGCCCTCGAGCGCACCGCGCCCGAAGATCTCGTCTTTCTCTGTGGCGGTCTCGGCTCGACGGCCGACGACGTGACCCGCGCCGGGTTGGCGGCGTGGGCGGGCGTCGCGTTGGAACACCGCGAGGATATCGCCGCGGCGCTGGCGCAACGCCGCCGCCGGCGGGGGCTGCCCGTTCTGTCCGCCCTGGCCGGCGGCGATCCGCAGGCGCTGGTCCCGGCCGGGATGACTCCGGTCGCCAACCCGGTTGGCTCGGCCCCGGGGCTGGTCGGCCGATTGCGCGACCGGCGTTTGATCGTGCTGCCCGGCGTACCGCAGGAACTCGAGGCGCTGCTGCCGGCGGTGCTGGCGGCGTCCGAACGATTCGGCGCGCTGCCGCCGGCCAGACGCACGGTGCTCTGGCGCACGGCGCAACTCGCCGAGATGGCACTGGCGAACTTGATCGAACCGGTCCGCGAACGTTATGCGGATCTGCAGTGGTCATACTGGCTCGTCGAATGGGGCGTTGATCTGTTCGTGCGCGGCGGCGCCGCGCAGCAACCCGAGCTGGCGGCCGCCGCCCAAGAGATCGATGCGCTGCTGGGCGACGCGGTCTATGGCCGGCAGATGATGTCGCTACCGAGGGTGGTCCAGGAGCTGATGCTCGCGCAAGGCAAGACGCTCGCGGTGGCCGAGAGCTGCACCGGCGGCCGCCTCGGTGCGGCGATCACCGCCGAACCGGGCAGCAGCGGCTACTTCCTCGGCGGGGTCGTAAGCTATGCCGACGCGGTCAAAAGCGAAATCGCGGGCGTCGATTCGAGCACGTTGGCGGCGGCGGGCGCGGTCAGCGGCCGTGTGGCCGAGGACATGGCCGTCGGCATTCGCCGGCGGCTCGGCGCCGACTATGCGCTCGCCGTGACCGGGATCGCCGGACCGGGCGGCGGCACGGCGCAGAAACCGATCGGCACCACCTGGCTCGCCCTGGCCGGGCTGGACGCTGTCTGGTCGGGCTGTTGCCGCTATCCGGGCGACCGCGAACGCAACCGGCAATTAGCGGTCGCCGGCGCGCTCGATAGTCTGCGGCGGGCGCTGACCGGTGTGCCGGTGTTCCCGGCCGCAGGCTTGAGTTGGAGTCGGCCGTCATGAGGCTATTTGTTGCTGTCAACCCGCCGCGACAACTCTGCCGCGACCTGGACACCCGACTGGACGATTTGCGCGCGCAGGTGCCGGTGGCCTGGACCGCGGCCGATAACTGGCATCTGACGTTGATGTTCCTGGCGGACTGGCCCGTCGCGCGGTTGCCCGGGCTGGTCGAAGCCCTCCGTCAGGCGGCAGCGCGCCATGCGCCGTTCGCCGTGCAGCCGGGTCAGGTGGGTGGATTTCCCGACCTGCAGCGGCCGCGGGTCCTTTTCCTGCAAATGGATGGCGGCGATCCGCTGCGGTTTTTGGCGCGCGACATTCGCGCCGCGGTGGATTCGATCTGGCCGGACGGTCCGCAGGACCATAAACCGATGCTGCCGCATCTGACGTTGGCCCGCATCAAGCGGCCGTTGACCGCGCAGGAACAGACCCGGCTGCGCCGGTTCGAGCCGCGCGCCGGCGAACCGTTCACCGTGACCGAGGCGCAACTCGTGTCGAGCGAATTGCAGCCGCAGGGACCCCGTCACCGCCGAGAGGCGGCCTTGCCCTTGGGCGGTTGACGCCCAGAGTCGCCGCAGGCGAAAAAAATACGAAAGTCCTTGCCTTGCCCGCCGCAAATGTGCTATCTTGCGGTGCGGGTCGCGCGATCCGCACCGGCACCGAGGCCACGAGACCGACAGGAGAACCATCCATGGCGCAGAAGAACGACGAGAAGAGCAAGACCTTGGAGTTGACCCGCGCCCAGATCGAGAAACAGTTCGGCAAAGGCGCGATCATGCTGCTGGGCGAAAATAAGGTCTACGACGAGACCGATTCGATCTCCACAGGCAGCCTCGCGCTGGACATCGCCCTGGGAGTCGGCGGTTTGCCGCGCGGACGCGTCGTCGAAGTCTACGGACCGGAGGGCAGCGGCAAGACGACCGTGGCCTTGAGCACCGTCGCCAATGCGCAGAAAGCCGGCGGGGTGGCTGCGTTCATCGACGCCGAGCATGCGCTCGATCCGGCCTACGCCCGCAAGCTCGGGGTCGACATCGACAACCTGCTCGTTTCGCAACCGGACACGGGGGAGCAGGCGTTGGAGATCACCGAAATGCTCGTGCGTTCCGGTGCGGTCGACATCGTCGTCGTTGACTCGGTCGCGGCGCTGGTGCCGCGCGCCGAGATCGAGGGAGAGATGGGCGATCAGCACGTCGGGCTGCAGGCGCGGCTGATGAGCCAGGCGCTCCGCAAGCTCACCGGCTCTATTTCCAAGACCAACACGCTGGTCATCTTCACCAATCAGATGCGCATGAAGATCGGCGTCATGTTCGGCAACCCGGAAACCACGACCGGCGGTCAGGCGCTGAAGTTCTACAGCTCGGTTCGTCTGGACATCCGGCGGACCGGCGCCATCACGCAAGGGGAGGACGTGATCGGCAATCAGGTGCGGGTCAAAGTGGTCAAGAACAAGGTAGCGCCTCCGTTCAAGAAGGCCGAATTCGATATCCTCTACGGTGAGGGGATCAGCAAGGAAGGCGACTTGATCGATCTGGGCGTGACCGCCGGCGTAATTCAGAAGAGCGGCGCCTGGTACAGTTACGGCGAGGAGCGTCTGGGGCAGGGTCGCGAGAATGTGCGGGTCTTCTTCAAGGAGAACCCCGACCTGTTCGAAACCATCACCGCCGAGGTCTTCACCCACTACGGAATTCGTCGCAAGGCCAACGGCGGCGCGCTGGCCACGGCGCCCGCGGCGGCGGCCCCGGCCGGCAAGACCGCGGACGCCGCGGTCGACAAAGCCGCCGACAAGGTTCGCAAGGCTGGCGCCTAGTTCGAACGCGGCGGGAAGGACCTGGGGTGAACGGTCCGCTGTCTGACGGCCCGCGTGTGCTGCTCGGGATCGAGGTGCGGCCCAACGGCGTCACGTTGCGGCTGGACGACGGCGAAATCTTGGACATCGCTACCGGCGCCATGCCGCCGGAGCTGCCCGAGGTGGGGGGGGACGTCAGTTCCCCCCTGCTCGCGGCATTGCGCGAGGCGGCGGCGCGCAAGCGCGCCGCCAAGCGTCTCTTCGAGATCCTCGGCCGCCGTTTGTGGCCGCGCGCCCACCTGGAGCGCATCCTCTGCGGCGAGGGTCTGCCGGCCGGCGCCGTCGCCGCCGTGCTCGATGACGCCGAAGCACAAGGACTGCATTCGGATCGCCAATTCGCCGAGGCGTATTGCCGGGACGCCGTCCGCAGCCGGCTCGTCGGCCGGGCCTGGTTGCAGGCGAAGCTGCGTGAGAAGGGCATCGCCGGCGAACTCGCGTCCGCTGTGGCGGCGGCGCAACTGACGCCCGACCAGGAGCTGGAACTGGCTTGCCGGGCGGCGCAGCAGCGCTGGCGGCGGGAACGAGCCGCCGATCGCCTCGCGCTGGCGCGCGTGCAGCGGTTCCTGGCGGCGCGAGGCTTCCCGACCGCTGTCTGCCGGCAGGCCGCGCTCGCGGCGAAACCGCAAGCGTGAAGCGCGGACTCGTCTTGCTTTTCCTGCCGGCGCAAGCCATCCTCACCGCTGAGCATACGAACTCTAGCCCGGACACGCGACCATGCGCATCCTCGTCACCGGCGCCCGCGGCCAGCTCGGCCGGGCGTGCCTCGAAGTTCTGATCGCCGCCGGTTTCGATACCGTCGGCGTCGATCTGCCGGACAGCGACCTCACTCAGCAAGGCGTTGCCGATCGGGTACTGGCGCGCCACCGGCCCGACCGCGTGATCCACGCGGCGGCCTATACCGCGGTGGACCGAGCCGAAACGGAGCGCGACTTGGCCCTTGCCGTCAATACCACGGCCACGGCGCTGGTCGCCGCCGCCTGCCGCGATCACGGCTGCGCCCTGACCTACATCAGCACTGACTACGTATTTGCCGGCGATTGCGCCGAAGGGTATCTGGAAGACGCGCCGCCGGACCCGCTCAACTGGTACGGGGTTACGAAAGCGCGCGGCGAGGCTGCAGTCCGCCAGGCC
>JAQULN010000102.1 GCA_028718575.1 Candidatus Krumholzibacteriia bacterium
TGACACTGCCGCCGCCAGAATTGCTGCTTTTTATCGGACCTGAGGGCGGCTGGACCACGGCCGAGGCGCAACTCTTCGCCGCGCGCGGTGCGTTGCCGCTCGACCTGGGGCCGCACATCCTGCGCACCGAAACCGCCGCCGTGGTCGGCCTGGCTGCCATGCAGCAGGTCCGCCGTCTGTGGACGGGTGCCCCCGGGCCGGTTCCCGGCGGCGCTTGACCCGCGGCCCTGGCCGCCGTATCCTGCGACCCGTTCGCCGCCACTTGTCTGCGCGAAAGGATAGGTCCGCCATGCCCAGCGAGATCGCCGCCCGACTGCAGCGAGACGTTGTGGTCGCCATGAAGGCGCGTGACAAGGAGCGCCTCGGCGTGCTCCGGCAGCTGCAAGCCGCGCTCAAACAGGTCGAGGTCGATGAACGCCGGGAGTTGGACGACCCGGCGGTCGTCAAGACCCTGCAAGCCTACGCCAAGAAGGTGCGCGACACCCTGGCCAGCGCCGAGCAGGCCGGCCGCGAGGATTTGCTCGCTGCGGCCCGCCGCGAACTCACTCTGGTCCAGGGTTATCTGCCGGCCGCGCTGGACGACGCCGAACTGGCGGCCCTGGTCGATGCGGCGATCGCCGCCGTCGGCGCCGGCGGGCCCCAGCACATGGGCAAGGTGATGCAGGCGGTCATGTCGAAGGTCGCCGGCCGCGCCGAAGGCGGCCGCGTCTCGGCCATGGTCAAAGCAAGACTGGCGGGATGAACATGGTGATCTGGGTAACGGTCGGTTTGCTAGTGATCTGCGGCGTGTGGGGCTGGCGTACCGGCGTGGTCCAGCGCCTGCTGGAACTCATCGGCCTGGTGGCGTCCATCCTGCTCTCGGCGCGCTTCGCATCGGCGGTCGCGCCGTGGCTGGCCGACCATTCGGCCATGGATACGTCAACGGCGCTGCTGGCCAGCTACGTGCTGGTCTTCGTCGCGGCCCTGATCCTGGTGCGGCTGGCGGCCCGCGGCCTGGCGGCGCTCGTCCGCTGGACGCCGCTTGGTTGGCTCGACCGGCTGGGCGGGGCGGTCTGCACCATGCTGATCGCCGCGCTCTTGATCAGCATCGGCCTGATCGCCGTCAGCCAGTCGGCGCCTGGCCACGGCGTGCGTGATACCTATTTGCGCCATCCCGTCGGCCAGGTGATCTACTACGCCGCACCGTCTCTCTATCAGGGGGCGCGCCGGCTTTTCGGCGGTCAGATCGATGACCTCTGGCATCGCGCCGTCGAGGTCGGGGGCAAGATCGTCGACGATAGCAAGACGCCTGCCGACAACGGCTCGTGATCGCTCTCTTGGCACGGATTACGGCCGCCGACGCCGACGCCGGCGCTCGGCCGCTCGCCACCGAGCGCGACCGCGGCCTGCTCGGCTGGCAGGGCGTGACCGCCCAGGCGGCCCGTCATTGCCGCAACCGGCGGGCGGCGCAGGCCGTCGCCGGTCAACTTCCCTATACCGACCTCGGCGCGATCGAACTCTGGCGCGCGCTGGCCGACGAGTTGAAGGCCGCCCGAGATCGCGACCAACGCCCGCCGCTGGCGGACGTCTCGGCCGTCATGGCCTGCCTTGAAGCGCCGCCGTCGCGACCGCTCGAAGGGGGCGATCTGGTCGCGGTCGCGCGACTCGCCGAGGATCTGGATCGCCTGCGCGAATGGTTGTTACGCTGGCCCGCGCTGTTGCCGCTGTGGAGCGCCGCGGCGCGGGAGGCGGCGACGTTCGCCGGCCTCGTCGCCGAACTGCGCCGCTGCCTGGATCGCGACGGCCGCTTGCAAGACGGCGCCAGCCCGCTCCTCGGACGGCTGCGCCGGCTAGCCCGGGAGCGCGAGCAACAGGTCCGCGAGTCGGTGGCCAAGGCCATGGCCGAAGCCAGCCGCCGCGGCTGGACCGCCGGCGAAGAGGTGACCCTGCGCGGCGACCGTTTCTGCCTGCCTCTGCGCGCGGCCGATCGGCGCAAGGTGGCCGGCATCGTGCACGACCGCAGCCAGACCGGGCAAACGATCTACGTCGAGCCTGCCGCCACGGTCCAGCTGGCCAACGATCTGGCCGAGTGCCGCCTGGAGACAGCCGCCGAGGAGACCCGGATCCTGCATGAGCTGAACCAGCGCGTACGCGAACAAACGCCGGCGCTGCTGGCCGCGGGCGGTCTGTTGCTGCTCGTCGATCGCGTCCAGGCGGTCGGCGCCTGGGCGGCGGTGCGGCGGGCCGGCCGACCGCAGCTCGCTCCCGGCGGTTCCGTGCGCATCGCGCAGGGCCGGCACCCGCTGCTGGAGCAGGCCCTCGCGGAGCAGACCCGAGCCACCGGCGCGGCGGCCGCCGCCGTCGTTCCGCTGGATCTCTAGCTGCCGCCCGCGGTGCGGGTCCTGGTCATTTCCGGCCCGAACGCCGGCGGCAAGTCGGTCGCGCTCAAGACGGTCGGCGTGCTGGTGATGCTGGCGCAATGCGGCTGGGACGTTCCAGCGCGCGAGGACACCCGTCTGCCCCTGGTACGCCGGATCTTCGTCGACCTGGGCGACGAGCAGTCCATCGAATCGTCGCTGTCGAGCTTCTCGGCGCACCTGTCCCACTTGCAGCGCTTCTTGCAGGAGGCGGATGGGCGCAGCCTGGTGCTCTGCGACGAGATCGGCGCCGGCACCGATCCCCAGGAAGGAACGGCGCTCGCGTTCACGGTGCTGGAACAGCTGGCCGTGCGCGGCGCGCTGGTCCTGGCGTCCACCCACTACGGACTGCTCAAGGCCGCGGTCCACGATCATCCGGCCATGATCAACGCGGCCATGGATTACGACGAGGTCTCCCTGGCACCGCGGTTTCGGCTGCGCCTTGGCGATCCGGGCGCCAGCCATGCGTTCGATATCGCCGCCCGGGTCGGGCTCGACCCGCCGCTGCTCGCGCGGGCCCGCGCTATGGTCGGGCAGGAGCGATACCAGCTCGAAAAGCTCCTGCGCGAATTGGCAGCGCGCGCGCGCGACCTGGCCGCGCAAGAGGCCGAGCTCAGGACGCGGTTGGATGCGGCACAAGCGCGCGAGGCGCAGTTGCGAGAACAGTCGACCGAGTTGGCGCGCCGGTACGAAGCCGAGCGCGAGTCCTTGCGCCAGCAGGGGCAGGAACTGCTGCGGGAAGCGCGGCAGCGTCTGGCGGCGGCCGTTCGCGAGGTCCGCGTCCAGGGCGGCCGGCAGGAAACCGTCGACAGCGTCCGCGCGCAGATCCAGGCGGTGGCGAGTCGCTTGCCCGCGCCGCCGGCGCCGGAGCCGGGACCGGCCGATCTGACCGTCGGCGACCGGGTGCGGATCGCCGGCCTGGGCCTGCAGGGTCGCGTCGTAGAAATCAGGGGAGACAAGATCGGCGTACTGGCCGATGGGCTGAACGTGAGTATCGACCGCAGTGCGGTCGCGCGCCTGGACGATGTGGCGACGCCGGCCAGCGGCGGTGCCGGCGGGTCCCGCGAAAGCGCGGTCGCCTGGACCTGGGATCACGATGACCCCGGCATTCCCTGCGAGCTGGATCTGCGCGGCCTGCAGGTCGAAGAGGCGTGGCTGCGCGTCGACAAGCTGCTGGACCGCGCCCTGCCGGTAGGCCTGGCGCAGCTTACCATCATTCACGGCATGGGCTCAGGACGGTTGCGCGATCAGATGCTCAGCCGACTGGCCGCCGATCCGCGGGTGGCGCGCTGCCATCCGGCCGGCGAACGCGGCAGCAACCTCGGGGCCACGGTCGTTCACCTGCGTTGACGGCGACGCGGTGCCGGTCGTCGCGACGCGGCTGCAACCGTCGTGACGGCGCCTCCGCGGCGCGGCGTCTTGACATATCGTCGCTTCACCATTTATGTTGACAGGTCGTCTGAATCTTTAGCTTGCAAAGAGTTCCAGGTGGCCGTCCTACCCCCGGAGATCATCGCCAGGGTCAAAGAGGAGACCGACCTCGTCGAACTGGTCGGCAGGTATGTCCGCCTGCAGCCCGCCGGGGTCAACTGGAAGGGACTCTGTCCGTTTCACCAGGAGAAGACCCCCAGTTTCCATGTTCACCCCGGTCGTCAGACCTACAAGTGTTTCGGCTGCGGCGAGGGCGGTGACGCCATCAGTTTTCTGATGGCTGTCGAGAATCTCACCTTTCCCGAAGCGATGGAAACGCTCGCGCGGGCGATCGATCTCGACCTGGCGAAGTTCCTCCAGCCAGGCGAAGACGAAGGCGAGAAACGCGCCCATTTCCGCGCCAACGAGACGGCATGCGACATCTTCCGCAACGCCTGGCAGGACGCCCACCTCGGCGCCAAGGCCCGTGATTACCTGACCGGCCGTGGCTTTCACCTGGAAGTTCTGGATCGTTTCGATCTCGGCTGGGCGCCCGGCGGCGACTGGCTGCTGAAACAACTGGCCCAGCGGGGCGTGACGGAAGATCTCGCAGTGCGCGCCGGACTGGTTCGCCGGCAGGACGGTCGCGGCCCGTTTGCCTATTTTCGCGATCGCATTATGTTTCCGATCCGAAACATCGCCCGGCAGGTGGCGGGTTTTGGCGGCCGACTCATCGTCCCGGGAGAGCCCAAGTATCTCAATTCGGCGGACAGTCCGCATTTCAGCAAGGGGAAGCTGCTCTACGGCTTCGATTCGACGCGCATGGTGATCGCGCGTGCGCGGACCGCTGTCCTTGTCGAAGGGTACCTGGATTTGATCGCCCTGGCCCAGGCTGGCGTCGCCAACGCAGTGGCCACATGCGGCACCGCGCTGACGCCGGACCAGGCCCGGCTGCTGCGCCGCGGTGCGCGGCAGGTGGTGGTCCTGTTCGACGGCGATCAGGCCGGACGCAAGGCGGCCGTGCGCGCGTGCCACACGTGCCTGGCCGCGGGACTCGAGGCGAAGGTGGCGACGTTGCCGCGCGGGCTCGATCCGGCCGACCTGGTCATCCAGCAAGGTGCGGCCGCGTTGCAGGCTGTGCTCGCCGCGGCGGTCGGATACCTGGCGTTCGTCCGGGATGCTGTGGCGCAAGCCGGCGATGACCGTCTCGCGCTGGAAAAGGGAGTGCATCAGGTGCTGTCGACGATCGCCGCGGTGCCCGACGCGATTCGCCGCGAATACATGTTGCGTGAGGCGGCGGATCTCTTCGATCTGACACCGGATCTGCTCCGTTCATCGCTCGCGGGAATGCCCGGCGGGGTCGCGCCGCCGGCGGTGGCAGCGGATCAAACCGTTGTCGCCGGCGTTGCCGAAACCGGCCGCCCGCCCGCCGCCGCCGCCGGCACCGCGACGCCGCGTCCCTCCTTCCGCACGCTGACCACATTACATCGCGAGCATGTGGAATCGGTTCTATTGGCCCACGTGCTGCAGGACGGCTCCGGCGCCGCGGCCCGCCTGCTCGCCGAGCTGGGCGCCGACTTGCCCTGGTCGACGCCGCAGGCGGCGGCCCTGGCCGCTGAACTTGCGGCTTGGGCGGCGACAGCGCCGCAACAGACACCGCGCGATTTCGTCGAGCAGCGGTGGCACGAACAGGACAACGCCTACCGAGCTTACGTGACGGATCTGCTCGCTCGGAACATCCCGCCGCGGGGCGAGACCGAACGGGCTGTACGTGAATCGTTGCAGCGTTTGCGCGGGGATCGACGTGCGCAACTCAGCTGAAACGACCGTGCGCCGGCGGCGGCCGCAGCCACCCGGCGGGCGCCAGGAAACAGGGAGCTGCACACCCATGCAGAAGGACGCTTTCAACCAGCTCATCGAATCCATTCGGCGCCGCGCCAGCCAGCGCGGGGGCTGGGTCCTCAACGACGACATCAACGAGTTGCTGGGAAACGAGGATGTCGACGTGGAAGCCCTCGACCGCGTCTATGGCAAGCTCCAGGAACTGCAGATCGATTTCTACGACACCCGCGAGGAAGCCCAGCGGCGTCTGGCCATGCGGCAGCGCAAGGAAATCAAAAAGGTCCAGACGGCGAAGAAGGTCGTGCGTTCGAACATCAAGTACGACGACCCGGTTCGCATGTACTTGCGCGAGATGGGCAAGGTGCCGCTGCTGACGCGGCAGGGCGAAGTCAAGGTCGCGCGCCGCATGGAGGATGGTCTGCTGCGGGTGATGCGTGCCACGCTGTGCTGCCAGCACGCGATGCGCGAGCTGCGGCACAGCGCCAATCTGCTCGCGAACGAATCCATGCCCGTCGAGCGGGTGATCCTGATGGACAACAGCAGCTGGACGACGGGCCAGTCCGCGCGCCGCGAAGGCAAACGCCTGCTGCGCTGCCTGGATCGGATCGAACGCTGGCGCAAAGAAGTCGTTGACCAGAAGGCTGAAATCGCTTCCTGCCGCAATAGTACGCGGGTGGCGACGCTGACGCGCATGGTCGCGGCGCGGGAGAAGAAAGTCCTCGAGGCGCTACTGGAATTGCATCTGGCTCCCGAGATGGTGGAATCGCTGGCCAGCAAGGTCCAATTGGTGCAGCACAAGGTGGTGGGGCTGGAAGAGAGGATCGCCGTCGCCGAGGCCCAGGCCGGTTTGTCGTTCCCCGAGATGGCGGCGGCGCTGAAGAACAGCAATCAGAGCGCCGAGCGCCGGGAGCTGATCCAGGAGAACTATCAGCTGATCAAGACCTACCGCAAACGGATCCAGGAAATCTCGCGCGAGGTTGGCTTCACGCGCGAGGAACTGGCGCGCCTGGCGAACGAAATCGCGACCGGCCACGCAGAGACGCTGGCGGCCCAGCGCGAGATGATCGAAGCCAATGTCCGGCTGGTCATCTCGATCGCCAAACGCTACACCAACCGCGGGCTGGAATTCCTCGATCTGATCCAGGAGGGAAACAGCGGCTTGATGCGCGCCGTCGAGAAATTCGACTACCGCAAGGGCTACAAGTTCTCCACGTACGCGACCTGGTGGATCCGGCAGGCGATCACCCGCGCCATCGCCGACCAGGCCCGCACGATCCGCGTGCCAGTCCACATGATCGAGGCTATCAGCAAGGTCACCAAGACGAGCCGCGCGCTGCTGCAGGAATACGGGCGCGACCCCACCCCCGAAGAAATCGCCGCGCGGCTGGACATGCCGCTGGACAAGGTCCAGGCGGTGATGAAGGCGGCGATGGAGCCGGTCAGCATCGATCGGCCGCTGGGTGAGGACGAGGATTCGACGCTGAGCGACTTCATCCCCGACGACAACGCGCCGTCGCCGGCGCGCGAAGCGGTCCAGAGCATGCTCAAGGTCCAGATGACCAAGGTGCTCAGTACGCTGACGCGCCGCGAGGAGAAGGTGATCCGGCTGCGATTCGGTCTGGGCGACGGCACACCGCGAACCCTGGAGGAGGTCGGCACGATCTTCAAGGTTACGCGCGAACGCGTGCGCCAGATCGAGGCCAAGGCGCTGCGCAAGCTTCAGCATCCGAGCCGCTTGCGGAAGCTCAAAGGCTACGGCGAAATGATGTAGGCGCTCAGGGCGCGCGGCGCCTCTGGCGGGTTGACCGGATCGGGCCTCTGGGTTATCTTCCGGCCTCGAGTTTTGGGGGCCCATAGCTCAGTGGTCAGAGCGACCGGCTCATAACCGGTTGGTCCCAGGTTCAAGTCCTGGTGGGCCCACCAAGGGCCGCCAGCGTACTGGTCCGCAGTCCGCTGATGGGCGATTAGCTCAGCTGGCTAGAGCGCTCGCCTCACACGCGAGAGGTCACTGGTTCGAGTCCAGTATCGCCCACCACCGGCCGCAAGCGTCGCGCGATGCCAACGCGGCTCGGCAACCTATCCCGGATCATTCCTGAGGGGCCGACTGCCCGCGGTGCCGTTGGGGCGCAAGGTGCCACCGGCACTTCGTGTGTCGTCAGGGGAGGCGGCTTGGAGCAGCATCTCACCGTCACCTTGGCCCGCCTGCGGGACGCCGCGGAACTCTACCGCCAACTCGACGCTGCCCAACGCCACCGGGACGATGCGCAGCAGCGGCAGGCCGACCTGCTCGCGCTGGACGCGGAGTATGCCGCCGATCAGGAGGAGGTGAGCCGCTGCGATCGCGACGGACGGGACGAGGTTCGCCGCCTGACGGACGAACTCGCGGCGCTGACGGCGAAACTTGCCGACCGCCGTCAACGGGCGGCGACCGAAGCCAAGCTGGCGGCGGCTCTGGCGGTGGACATCGCGTCGCTTGCACGGCGCCGCGACGAGTTGCAGGCGCGTATTCGCGAGGTGCAGGAGCAGACTGCCCGTGCCAACGCGGCGCTTGCCGCCGACGCCACGGTGGCAGCGGACGCCCGCGCCGGGATCGCCCGGCAACGCGAGGTGCTGGCCGACCGCGGCCGGCAAGCCGAGGCGGTCGTGCCTGAAATCACAGAGGAACTGGCGCACCTGCTGCGGCTGTTGCCGCCGCGCGTGGCCGGGCGGTTGGCGCAGATTGCGCGCCGCCATGGCGATCCGGTGGCCGATCTCGTGCAAGGGGCCTGCGCCGGCTGCGGCCAGACGCTGCCTTTTCAGCACGCCGTCGATGCTGATCGCGAGACCGCGCTGGTGATCTGCCAGGGCTGCGGTCGTTACATCATTCCCCGCAGCAGCCGGCGTACCCGGGGTTGACGCGGACTTGGCGCGCGTGAAAGGATGCCCCGCATG
>JAQULN010000103.1 GCA_028718575.1 Candidatus Krumholzibacteriia bacterium
CTGTAAACGCGGCCGCGGCGCGGCTGCAAACGCCGCCTCTTCGGCGGCGGCGCGCGCAACGCAAAAGAATAATCCATGCTGTCAGGCTCAGCCCGGTTCCGGTCCTATTTCGATAGGTACGGATAGCCTCGCGAGCCTTGGTCACGTCGATCTCTATTAGGCACGGTACAGCCAGTCGTTTCTTGGCCCAGCGGAGCGTGTCGACGGTACCATTTCGTTCGGGACGAAACGGCGCAACCTCATGCGAGCCCTCATGGCGTTCGTCTAGCACGTGTCACTCCCCGGTCGAGGTCTTCGCCGGCGAGCCGCCGATTCATCGGCAAGATTTCGCGCGCGCGTGGCGCGGTTGACACTGCAATTTCACGACTGGTATAATGCAACACTATCCCACATGCTCGGCTCCCGGCAATCAGTCTTGTCGTGCAGGGTGACTTGTGCCGTTGATTCCGCAGGGATAACCCGAGATTGCGGTCAGCAATACAAGGCGTTGTTTGCGATCGAACGGCCACCGAACATGGCGTCGTTTGATTGAATTGTTGCGAAAGGAGACTGTCATGATGCGGTCGTCCGACCAACCGTTGACCGCGAATGGGTCGATATCGTCTCCTTGCCGGCGGAGGGTTCAGCGAAACGTGATCTTGTTCATCGTCGGTGTGATGGTTCTGCCGATTCTCGTTGCCGCGCAGCCGCCGGACACCCTGTGGACACGAACGTTCGGCGGCAGCAACATCGATCTGGGAAACTGTGTTCAGCCGACTGATGACGGCGGCTACGTCATTACGGGCTATACCAGATCGTTCGGAACGATGAGCGGACGCAATGTCTGGCTGGTCAAGACCGACTCCGCGGGCAACGAGGAATGGAACAACGCCTTCGGCGGCAATGACGATGACGAGGGGCAATCTGTCCAACAGACCGTTGACGGCGGCTATGTCATTGTCGGCCATACGAAATCCTTCGGCGCCGGCGGGAAGGATGTCTTGCTCATCAAGACCGATGCGTTGGGAAACCTCGCCTGGATCGAGACATACGGTGGGATCTATGACGACGAAGGTTATTCGGTTCTCCAAACCGCAGATGGAGGATTCGTCATTGCCGGGGCGACCTCGTCCTTCGGCGCCGGCGGTCGCGATGTCTGGCTCATCAAGACGGATTCGTCGGGAGTCCAAGAATGGACAAAAACCCACGGCGGGATGAGTTCTGACGGCGCCTGGTCCATTCGCCCAACGTCTGACGGTGGATTCGTCATCACCGGCTGGACGTACTCGCACGGTCCGGGATACCTTGGGAACGCCTGGCTCTTGAAAACAGATTCTCTTGGCAACGGTGAATGGAACGTTGCGTTCGGCGATTCAGGCGTAGACCGGGGACAGGCGGTGCAGCAGACGGCTGATGGCGGGTACATCGTCGCGGGATATACCGATTCCTTCGGCGCCGGTCTGTACGATATGCTGTTGATCAAAACCAACTCATCCGGGACGCAGGAATGGATGAAGACGCATGGAGGGTCGGGCAGAGATTATGGCCATTCGGTTCAGCAGACGGCGGATGGAGGCTATATCGTCGGCGGCTACACGCTTTCGTTCGGCGCCGGCAGCGAAGATGTCTGGTTGGTCAAGACCGACGCGAACGGCAACGAAGAATGGAGCCAGACCTACGGCGGAACCAGCACGGACGTAGGCTATTGCGTTCAGCTCGCCGCAGACGGAGGGTATATCGTCGCCGGATACACCCTCTCCTTTGGCGCGGGGATGCATGATGTTTGGCTGATCAAGACCGCCGGCGGATCGACCGGGATCGCCGAGATCGCGGAGAATCGTTTGGCTCAGAACTTCCCCAATCCCTTCAATCCTACGACCACCATTCGCTTTGCGCTGGTCGAAAGCGGCGACGTCGCGCTCTCGATCTATGACGTTTCGGGTCAGCAGGTGCGCAGCCTGGTGGACGAATGGAGGTCGGCGGGCCGGCACAGCATCGTGTGGGACGGTCGCGATGACGCGGGGCGCCAAGTGGCCAGCGGCGTCTACGTCTACCGGTTGCGCGCTGGTCAATTCAGTCGGTCGGCCAAGATGGTGATCACGAAATAGGGTGATGACGTTGGCGGTGAACGCCGCAGTATGAGAATCGGGATCGAAGCGACAACGCTGTTGAACCGCGTCCCGGGCGGGATAGCCCGGTATACGGGCAATCTCGCCGAAGCGCTGATTCGGTTGCGCGCCGCCGATAACATCATCGAACTTGCCATGCTGTATCCGCTGTCACGATTCCCGCGTCGCACGCGAATTCGTACGCAAGTCATAGCGCCGACGCGGTGGTATCTCGGGAATCTCTGGCCGGTGGGCAATCAGTACGACGTCATTCACTGCACGGATGTGAGGTTTGTCAGGCGGCGGTCCGCCAGATCGGTCTACACGGTCTATGATCTAGCCATCTTCCGTAAAGAGCATCAATTCGAACATTATACCGACCCGGTGTTTCGCGATAAGATATTTCGACGCACGCGGTACGCGGTCGAAGAAGCCGATGCGATTATCGCCATCAGTCACTGCACGAAAAACGATTTAATGGAAATGTTCGGCGTACCGGAACACAAGATCTTCGTGACGCATCTGGCGCCGGATATGCGGGTTACCGCACTCGACGCGGCTGGCGAGCGGGTATTGGATCGATACAAGCTGCGGGCGAAACAGTACTATCTCTTCGTCGGGGCGGTGTCAGTCCGCAAGAACGTGCTGAATCTGGTGCGGGCGTTTCAGCGCTGCAAGTCGGCCGGTGGGTTGCATCTGGTGCTGGCAGGACCGCTTAGTATGGGGATCGAGCAGATCCAGGAGGAGATCCAGAGGCTCGGGTTGGCTGCAAGGATACGGTTGCCCGGATTCGTGCCGGATCGAGATCTCCCAGCCCTGCTGGCGGGGGCAGCCGGTATGCTGTATCCGACCTACTACGAAGGTTTCGGCCTGCCGGTCCTGGAGGGGATGCAGGCCATGGTGCCGGTACTGGCCGGCAACCGGGGAGCCGTTCCGGAGATCGCCGCAGGATATGCCGTGCTGGTTGATCCCTTCGATGTCGAAGAGATCGCCGCCGGCATCGATGCTCTGGCGTCCGTATCGCAAGCGCAGCTTACGAGGGCTCGCGCGTACGCGTCTACTTTCACTTGGGACAAGGTCGCGGAGCAAACGCTAGCGGTCTACCAGGGTTAGAAATCGCCGCTACCACACTTGGCCGGTCAAGCATAAGTTTCTATCGCGGCCGATCGCTGTAACCGGTCGCTGCGGCCGGTGTGCACGGGAGCGGTAGCGGCTGTTTGCTCGCGCCGAATTGCTCGGACACGATGCGGACGGGCGGCTTTCCTGAGGAGTCCAGCGTGGCTATTCATCGGCTCGACCAGCTTTTCTCACCCCGTCGGATTGCCATCCTGGGCGTTTCGCCGAATCCGGAAAGCGTAGGCGGCAGGCTGCTGACCAACCTCATCGGCGGCTTCCGAGGCGTCGTCTATCCCGTCAATCCGACCAGCGAAGCCGTGCTGGGGATTCCCTGTTTCTCCGATCTCGCGGCACTGCCGAACCGTCCCGATCTGGGGGTGATCTGCGCCGCGGCCGAGCAGGTGCCGAACCTGGTCCGGCAGTGCGGCGAGGCCGGCGTTCTGGCACTCGTGATCGTGTCCGCGGGCTTTCGCGAGATCGGGCCTTCGGGACGCGCCCTCGAAGATCGCATCGAGGCGGAGCGGCGGCGCTTCTCCGGCATGCGCATCCTGGGACCCAACTGCCTGGGCTTCATCGTGCCGCATTTGAACTTGAACGTCAGCTTCGCCAACGGCCGGCCGAAAGCCGGCGACATCGCCTTCATCTCGCAGTCGGGCGCCCTGTGTTCTTCGGTGCTCGACTGGGCGCTGAGCGAGAACGTGGGGTTCTCGTACTTCATCTCGGTCGGCAACGCGCTCGATGTCGATTTCGGCGATCTAATCGACTTTCTGGGTGAAGACGAACGCACGCGATCCATTGTGCTCTATCTCGAGTCGGTCACCAATGCCCGCAAGTTCATGACCGCAGCGCGCGCCTTCGCGCGGACCAAGCCTATCGTGGCGTACAAAGCCGGCCGGTTTCCCGAATCGGCGGCTGCGGCGGCTTCCCACACAGGGGCCATGGCGGCGGCCGACGATGTCTATGCGGCGGCCTTTCAGCGAGCCGGCATCGCGCGCATCGACCGCATTGGCGATATCTTCGACGTCGTCGACCTGATCGGCCGCCAGCGCAAACCGCGCGGGCCGCGCCTGGCCGTGGTCACCAACGCGGGCGGGCCGGGGGTGATCGCCACCGACGCGCTGATCGGCGCCGGCGGCGTGCTCGCCGGCTTGCGCGAGGAGACGCGCGCGCAGCTCGATGAGATCCTGCCCCCGCAATGGTCGCACGGCAATCCGGTCGACGTGCTGGGCGATGCGCGTTCGAAGCGTTTCGCGCGCGCTATCGAGATCGTCGCACAGGACTCCGGTGTCGATGCGATTCTGGTGATCGTCACTCCGCAGGCGATGACCAACCCGACAAGCATCGCCAAGGCGGTGGGTCGCGTAGCCGGAGAAATCAAGCAACCCATCCTGGCGGCCTGGCTGGGCGGCCGGAGCATGGCGGAGGGCATCGAGGCGCTGAACGAAGCTGGCGTTGCGACCTTCCCCACGCCGGAGCAGGCCGTGCAAGCGTTCATGACACTGATGGACTACGCCCGCAATCTCGAGGTTCTCTACGAGACGCCGCGGGAGATCAACGTGTCGCTGCCCGTGGCGCGCGCCGAACTGCGAGAACGCTACGCGGCGCTGCTCGGGGACGCCCAGACGACGCTCGGTGAGGATACGGCCAAGCAATTGCTGGCTGCCTATGGGATTCCGGTCACTTCGCCGCAACCGTGCGCCACAGCGGACGAGGCGGTTGCAGCGGCGCAGACCATCGGGTACCCCGTGGTTATGAAGGTCCACTCGCCTGATATCACGCACAAGACCGACGTCGGCGGCGTCATGCTCGACCTGGCCGATGCGGAGGCCGTCCGCGCCGCTTTTGCTCGGATCATCGGTGCTGCCCGCACGCACGCGCCGAACGCGCGTCTAGCCGGTGTAACCGTTCAGCCGCAGGTCCGTATGCGCCACGGTGTCGAATTGATTCTCGGCACGCGCAGAGATCCCGTCTTCGGCTCGGTTATCATGGTCGGTCTGGGCGGCACGGCCGCCGAACTCTTCGATGATCGCGCAATCGGCTTCCCGCCGTTGAACGAGCGGCTGGCTCGGCGTATGCTCGAGTCGTTGAAGATCTGGCCGCTATTGTCCGGCTATCGCGGCCGGCCCACCCTGGCGGTGGAACGCTTACTCGAGATTCTCTTTCGCTTGTCCTACCTCGTCGTCGATTTCCCGGAGATCGCCGAACTGGACGTCAATCCGCTGCTGATCGGCGAGACCGACGTCGTGGCCCTCGATGCCCGCGTCATTCTCGATTCCAGCGGCGCAGCGCCTTCCGCCGCGCGTTATGCCCATCTGGCGTTGCGCCCCTACCCCGAGGAATACGTGCGCCAGGTCGAACTCGATGGCGGTCTGCACGTGACGCTCAGGCCGATCAAACCCGAAGACGAGCCGTTGTGGTTCGATCTGCTGCGCAACTGTTCACGGGAGACGCTGTACCAGCGTTTTCGCTACCTGTTTCACTGGGAAACTCACGACATCGCGACTCGCTATTGCTTCATCGATTACGACCGGGAGATCGCGATCGTCGCCGAGGCTCAGATCGAGGGAAACAGACAGTTGTTGGGCGTCGGACGTTTGACAGCGGATCCTGACGTGCAGACCGTGGAGTTCGCTGTTCTGGTGGCCGATCAATGGCAGGACCGCGGCCTGGGCGGATGCCTGACCGATTACTGCCTCGAGATCTCCAAGCGCTGGGGGCTGGCGCGCGTGATCGCCCAGACCACGCGGGACAACGCGCGGATGCTAGCCATCTTCGAAAAACGCGGGTTCTCGGCGCAGTATGACGCGAGCGGCATGGAGGTGGAGTTGATCAAAGAACTGCCGCGTTGAAGCAACGGCCGGCGGCGAGCGGTCTCGCGGCCTGGATTCCGCGACGCTGTCGGCCTATTTCGCGCGTGTTTTCAGTTATTTCTGGCCAGATAGACACAAAGCTAACAGAATTTCCATCGTGACGTCGGAGGCTTCACACATACGCCGGATTCGCGAGCGAGCGTTATGATAAAAGAGATGATATTCTGTACTGTCGGCGGATTGGGTCTTTTTCTTTTTGGTATGAAGCTGATGTCGGACGGTTTGCGGGCTTCCGCCGGCCGCCGGCTCAAAGGTGTTCTGGAATCGATGACGAAGAGGGCGTTTGTCGCCTTCGCCATCGGCGCGGGCGTCACGGCGCTGATCCAGTCGAGTTCCGCTGCCACGGTCATGGTCATCGGTTTCGTCAATGCCGGCCTGTTAACGCTCAAGCAAGCCATTTGTGTGATCATCGGCACCAACGTCGGCACGACCGCCACCGCCTGGCTCGTTTCCATCTCAGGTATCGGGGCTCTCAAGATCACCACTTATGCCCTGCCTGCGGTGGGACTGGGATTTTTCCTGCATTTGGGCGGGCGCACGCGACGAGCCAAGCACATCGGACAGATCTTCCTCGGCTTCGGTATTCTGTTTATCGGTATTGGCTTCATGAAGGAGGCGTTCGAGCACCTCGAGAATAGCGCCCGGGTTCAGGAGCTGTTCGTCACGCTCGGCCAGCGGCCGCTTTTGGCGATTATCGCCGGCACGGTCGTCACCATGCTCATCCAGAGCAGCTCGGCCGCTATTGCAGTCGTCCAGTTGCTGGCGATCGGCGGGGCATTCAGCCTTGATTGGCAGACGGCCTTGGATATCGCCATCCCGTTCGTGCTAGGCAGCAACATCGGTACAACGATCACGGCGCAGCTGGCGGCGCTCCAGACCAATGTCAGCGCGCGGCGGGCGGCTTGGGCGCATACGGTGTTCAATGTCGCCGGCGTCGTCATCGTCTACCCATGCGTCCACTGGCGCTGTTATGGAGATTTCGTCACCGCGATCAGTCCCTGGGCGCTGGGGCCGACCACCATCGCGATGTCCATCGCCGTGGCTCATACCCTCTTCCAGTTCATTGGCGCGGCCATCTGGCTGCCGCTGGCCGGCATGCTGGAGCGTCTGGTCGTGCGCATTGTCCACGAACGGCCCGGCGATGCGGCCATGAGGCCTATTATGCTGGAGAAGCACCTTCTTGATACGCCGGAGATCGCGCTGCAGCAGACCAAACGCGAGATCGTCCGCATGGCGAAAACCGCCAAGAATGCGCTCTGCACGGCGATCGCCGGCGTGACCGATAATGACGCGCGCAAGCTGGTCGTCGTCAGGGAGATCGAGGATTTCATCGATAGCTTCCAGCTGGAGATCACATCCTATTTGTCGGCGCTGTCGAGCCTGCACCTCTCCGAGGAAGTGTCCGTCGAGTTGCCCGTGCTTTTGCACACCGTCAACGATTTGGAACGTATCGGCGATCATGCGGTAAACATCGGCGAGATCGCCGAGCGGAAGATGGACTACAATCTCTCCTTCTCCGAATCGGCGCTCAGCGAAGCCAATCGCATGAAGCGGGAAGCCGTTCAAATGTTCGACTGCATCATTGCCGCCCTGCGAGACGGCGATGAGGAGCAAGCCAAGGCGGCTCTGACGAATGAGAAGAATCTCAACCGGATGCAGATCGAGTTCCGCCGCAGCCACGTTGATCGCATGCGCGAAGGTGTCTGTACTCCGGAGGGCGGTCTCGTCTTCATCGACCTGGTGGACAATATCGAGAAAGTCGGAGATCACCTGACTAACATCGCGCAGGCGGTCATCGGGGGGCTCCAATGGGCTGGCGTCGAGCCCAAACTCGCTCAGGATCCGCGCTTCATCGATTGACAGATTCCGTTAACGGCCGCGCTCAATCGGACGGACGCGGCGAGATATTCAAGGAGCCGACTTCAATGAGAATGCGACGAGTTCTTCTAGTGGGCGCTGTCGTTTTGCTTGCGCAAGGATTCTTGCCGGGGCTGCTGCCGGCTGGCGAATCGAGACAGGAAGACGAGCAACAAGGTAAAACGGTCTACAAGGTCAACGTTGCCGTCAGGGAGGCGGCCAACAGAGTAGTCGAAGGAGTGGTTCGCGGGCACACCCTGCGGATCGATCAACCGCGGGAATTCGGCGCCGACGATAGCGCGCCTACGCCGCCGGAAACGCTCGCGTTCGCGCTGGGAAGTTGTGTCGTGTCCACCGGGCGTTTGATCGCGTTGCAGAAGAACATGAACGTGCGCTCCCTCGCCGCGGACGTTGAGTGCGAACTGGATTTCGCGAACGCGCTGGGCATCAGCCAGCAGACGCGCGCGGGATTTTCGGGTTTCGAGATCGTCGTCACCGTCGACGCTGATTGGACCGTTGCGGAAAAGGAAGCATTCCTGCAGGAGATCGCGTCCAGATGCCCAATGTGCGATAATCTCGCCAATCCTACGCCGATCGCGTACGAGATTGGGGAGTAGAACCGCAGTTGGCGTAGATCCGCGCCGC
>JAQULN010000104.1 GCA_028718575.1 Candidatus Krumholzibacteriia bacterium
GGGAGTGTGCGGACCTGGCGCCGACGTCGTCCTCGAAGCACTGGCCGTCGGATCCCGAGGCGGGCGAATCGGATTGCTGAGCGGGACAGGACTCGATGCAACCCGTTTGCTCCGTTCTCCGTTCAAATGGCGTAACGATCCCCCGCCGCCATCCCGACCAAGGAGGCTACCCCATGCATATCGCAGGCAATGTGTCCCGTTGCGTCGGCTTGCGGTCCTACGTGCTGGCGCTTCTGCTATTACTTCCCGTGGCGTTGAATGCGGGGAAGGTCACCCTGGTCGATGGGGTCCCCCACGTCTCGAATCAAGCCTCGCCGCCGCAGGGGGTGCAGGCCGTCCAACTGGAGGAGGTTTGGCGCGCCGGCGGCGAAGACGACGACGTCTTCTTCGGGCTGATCAGCAAGGTGTGCTGCGACGAACAGGGCGACATCTACATCCTGGACAGCCAGGTCTGCAAGGTCTACGTGTATTCGCCGGACGGCCGCCTGCTGCGGACGCTGTTCGGTGAGGGAGACGGCCCGGGCGAGGTACGCAGGCCCAGAAGCCTCGCTTTGCTCGGGGACGGCACGGTAGGCGTGATCCAGGAGTTCCCCGGCCGGATGGTGCGCGTGGACCGCCTCAACAATCCCGCCCCCTCGATCGCCGTTTTGAGCGAGGCCGGCCAGGGCGCCGCCACCCTGGACGGCTGCTTCGCCGGCGGACCGACGCTCGTATTCTCGGGCGTCCGTCTCCAGCAGGCGGTGCAGGGGATCGAGGGACGCGAGCAGTTCCTCTCCATCTACTCGATAGCCGGGAAGGAGCTGGCCAGGTTGGTCAGCGCACGGACGGCGCGCGACTACAACCGCTTCGTCTTCGCCGAAAAGAACGAGATGCCCGCGTTCTTCTGGGTGAACGACGTCGGTCCGGACGGTCGGGTCTATACAGCGCCCCGCCGGGACGAGTACACCATCGAGGTCTACTCGCCGCAAGGGAAGCTGGAGCGGGTCATCTCGCGGGAATACGAGCACCTGAAGCGTAGCGCCGCCGCGTATCGACGCCTCCATGGCGTTATCGACAGCATCTTCCGGAGGGTGCCGTTCGAGTACACGATCGAGATAGAAAAGGACGAGTACGACATCCTGGCCATGCAGCAGGGGATCCGCGTCCGCGACGACGGTTCGATCTGGGTGCTGCCCGGCCGCGGCGCCTACGACCAGCCCGAAGGTGTGATGCTGACCTTCGATGTCTTCGACGCGGAGGGCCACTTCCAACGGCAGGTCGCAATCCGGGGCGACCACGACGGAGTCTGGGACGGCTTCTTCTTCGCCGGCGGCGACCGGGCTGTCGTGGTCACGCGTCAGGTCGAGGCTATCGGAGCCCAGTATGGTGACGGCGCGGCCGTTCTGTCGGAAGAGGGGGGCTCGGCGATGGACGTCATCTGCTATCGGATGGGCATAGTAAACCATAGGGGGCCATGATGATCTGCGGGCAAAGGGAAGCGCCGCGCGCGGTGAGCGGATGCGGCTCGCCTGGCCTTGGTCGATCCAGTCCTTCGCGGCTAATCCGGGTTAACGAAACGACGCGATCCCGGTGACGGCCTGCCCGACGATCAGCGTGTGAATCTCGTGCGTCCCCTCGTAGGTGTAGACCGACTCGAGGTTGTTCATGTGCCGCCCGGGGGAGTGTTCGTCGGTGATACCCGCCGCGCCGAGGATCGAACGCGCCTCGCGCGCGACGTCCAGGGCCATGGCCACGTTGTGGCGCTTGGCGAGCGACACGAGGGAGTACTCGTTGATGCCCGCGTCCTTGAGCCGGCCTAGCTGGATGGCGAGCAACTGACCGGCCGTGATCCCGGTCACCATATCGGTCAGCTTGGCTTGCGTGAGTTGGAACCCGGCGATGGGCGTGCCGAACTGCTCCCGTTCCAGCGCGTAGCTGAGCGCGCAGTGGTAGCAGTCGGCTGCGGCTCCCACCGCACCCCAGGCGATGCCGAAGCGGGCCTCGTTCAGGCAGCTCAAAGGACCCTTGAGCCCCTCGATGTTCGGCAGGCGCCGATCATCGCCGACGCGCACCTCGTCCATGATCAACTCGCCGGTGTCGGAGGCGCGCAAGCTGAACTTGCCGTGCACAGCCTGGGCCGAAAAACCCGTGTCGTCGCGCTCGAGCAGGAAACCGCGGATCTTGCCGTCGCTCGTGTCGCGCGCCCAGACCAGGGCGAGATCGGCCAGCGTCGCGTTGGTGATCCACATCTTGTTGCCGGTGATCACCCAGTTGCCACCATCGCGGCGGCAGCGAGTCTGCATGCCGGCGGGATCGGAACCGTGGCCGGCTTCGGTCAGGCCGAAACAGCCGATCAACTTGCCGGCCGCAAGTTCCGGCAGATAACGGCGCTGCTGCGCCTCGCTGCCATACACACTGAGCGGCCACATCACGAGCGAGCCCTGCACGCTGGCAAAGCTGCGCAAGCCGCTGTCGCCGCGCTCGAGCTCCTCGCAGATCACGCCGTAGACGGTGTAGCTCGCGCCGCCGCCGCCGGGGATCCGGACGCTGGGCCCGAGCAGACCCAGTTCGCCCAACTCGGGAACGATCTCGGTCGGGAACGTTCCGGCGGCATGATGGGCCTTCAGGAGCGGTAGAAAGCTGCGGTCGACGAACTGGCGGACCGTGGCCTGCACCGCCTGTTCCTCGGCGCTCAGCAGACGCGAGGTCTTGAAGAAATCGACACCGTGATAAGGTTTCATGGCGCGGGCATCCTTCGACGGTCGGCGAGTCGCGGGGCTCCGGATCAGAGCGATTCGACAGCGACGACCTCGGGGATCGCGGCTTTCAGACGCTTCTCGATGCCTTGTTTGAGCGTCATCGTGCTCATGGGGCAGTTGCCGCAGGCGCCCTTGAGGCGGACGGTGACGGTCCCTTCATGGAAATCGATGAATTCGACGTCGCCGCCGTCTTTCTGCAGCGCGGGCCGGATGGTTTCCAGGACCGCTTTGATTCGGTCTTCCATGGTGAGTCACTTTCTCCGGCGAGCGGCCGGTCTGCTGTTCCCCCTCATACCTTAAGCGGCCGCCGTTGCGTGTCAAGGTGCGCCGGCTGCCCCGGCGACGGCGCGCCCAGGCCGCGATCGCGCCCTTGTTTCGCCTGGATCCCGCCACTATGATGCCGCCGAAGGGAGCAAGCATGGCTGAACCGCTGTCGGCGGAATTGCAGGCCGTCGTCGAGATCGCCAAGGAAGCCGGCGCCGGTTTGCTTGCGAGCTTCGGCCGGTTTGGGCGCGTCGACCACAAAGGGGCGGTCGAACTGGTGACCGATGCCGATCGCCGCAGCGAGGAATACCTGGTACGCGAGCTGAGCCGCCTTTTTCCCGCCGACAGCATCCGCGCCGAGGAAGGCGGCGGCTGGGAGGGTTCGAGCGGGCGCACCTGGTACATCGATCCGCTCGACGGGACCACGAATTACGTGCACGGCTACAGCCATTTCGCCGTGTCGTTGGCGTGCTGCGATCGGCGCGGGCCGCTACTGGCCGCGGTCTATGCACCGTATCTCGATGAGCTGTACCAGGCGGCGCGCGGTCTCGGCGCGAGCGTCCGGCGGCTGCGCGCGGGGGAAGAGCGGCGGCTGCCGCGGCGACTGCCCGTCGAATTCGGCGACGCTTTGCTCGCCACGGGATTCTCATACACGCGCGACGAGCGGATCGATCGCATCTGCGAGCTGGTGCGCCGTTGCCTGCGCCGCGGGTGCCACGGGATCCGCCGCGCCGGCAGCGCGGCGCTGGATCTGGCGCATGTGGGCGCCGGCAAACTCGACGGCTACTTCGAACTCAGCCTGCAACCCTGGGATGTCGCCGGCGGCACCCTCATCTGCCGCGAGACCGGTTGCCGGGTGAGCGACTGGCAGGGCAGCGAGGAGCCGCTCTGCTGGCAATCGGTCGCCGCGGCGGCCCCGGGCCTGGACAGGCTGTTGCTGCAACTGCTGAAGGAGTAACACGTGCCGCGCAATATCCATGTTCTGGTCACGACGCTGCCCGCGCGCGTGGAGGCGGAGACGATCGGCCGCCAACTCGTGGACGAACGCCTGGCCGCCTGCGCCCAGGTGGGCGATGGGATTCGTTCGTGCTATCGCTGGCGCGGCGCGGTCGAGGAAGCAACCGAGGTCGTCCTCACGTTGAAAGTGAGGGACGACCGGCTCGAGGCCTGTCGCGGCCGGTTGCAGGCGCTGCATCCGTATGAGACGCCGGAGATCCTGTCCTGGCCCGCCGGCTGGGTCGACCCGGGCTATTTGGCCTGGGCGTACGGGGAGGGCAGCGCTTGACGCGCTCGCTGGGGTGCGCGTGGCTGGCGTGGGCAGTCTGGTTCGCGGCGGCTGGCGTCCCGGAACCGGCGGCGGCGACGGAATGGTCGCTCGGCGTGCCGGCGGTCGTCTTGGCCGGCGTGCCGTTTGCCGTGACCGTCGCAGGCCCCGCGGCGGCAACGCCGGTCGTCTTGGTGGCGCCGGCGCGGCGCGACACGGTCGCCGCCGGGGCGGCGGTCGGCGACCTGCGGTTGCAGCCGGGTCAGCGCCTGGCGCTCTACGGCGGCGACGGCGTGCTGCTGGCCGAAGCCGCGCCGCGGATCTTGCCGGGCTGGACGGCGGTCGTGCCGCCGCTATTGGCGATCGCGCTGGCGGTGTTGACCCGGCAAGTTCTCGTCTCGCTGGTGATCGGCGGCTGGTTCGGGTGCTTGCTGCTCGTCGGCTGGCATCCGTTGACGGCGCTCCTGCGCTTCGGCGACCGCTTCCTCGTCGACGCCCTGGCGAAACCCGATCACGCGAGCATCGTGCTCTTTACGACCATCCTCGGCGGCATGGTCGGCATCATGGCGCGGGGCGGACTCAGCGAAGGGTTGGTCCAGGCGCTGGCCGGCCGCGTCGGCGGCCGCCGCGGCGGCCAGGTCGCGACCGCGGCCATGGGCACGGTGATCTTCTTCGACGACTACGCGAACACCCTCTTGGTCGGCACCACCATGCGCCCGCTGACCGATCGCCTGCGGATCAGCCGGGAGAAGCTGGCCTACCTGGTCGATTCGACGGCAGCGCCGATCGCGGCGCTGGCCGTGATATCGACCTGGGTGGGTTTCGAGGTCGGCCTGATCCACGACGCCATGGCGTCGGGCGGCGACACGGGCGTCGCGGCGTACACGTTTTTCCTGCGCAGTCTGCCGTACGGCTTCTACCCGTGGTTGACCTTGGCGTGCGTCTATCTGGTCGCCGCGACGGGGCGCGATTTCGGTCCGATGCTCGCGGCCGAGACGCGGGCCTGGACCACCGGCCGCGTCGTACGTCCGGGAGCGCGGCCGGCCAGCGAAACACTCGCCGCCGGCGGCGAAGCGACCGGCGCCGCGCGCGCGCCGCTGGCGGCGGGCTGGGGCGTGGCGCCCATTGTGACGGTGATCGCGACGACGGCGGCGGGCCTGGTGCTCGGCGGCCGCGCGGCGGCCCGGGCGGCGGGCCTCGTCGAGCCGTCGTTGCGCGAGATGCTCGATCACGCCGACAGTTTCGCGGTGCTGATGTGGGCGGCGATCCTCGGCACGCTGGTGGCGATGCTCGTCGCGTTGGGGGCGCGGCGGCTGGACCTGCGCGCGGCCGTGGACGGTTTCGTCGACGGTTGCCGGGCGATGCTGATCGCCGTGGCGATCTTGCTGCTGGCCTGGAGTCTCAGCGCCGTCTGCGAGCAATTGCAGACGGCTCCGTACCTGGTCGAGATTTGCCGCGGCGCGCTGTCGGCCCGCCTGCTGCCGGCGGTGACGTTCGTGCTAGCGGCCGCGGTCAGTTTCGCCACGGGCACCAGTTGGGGCACGATGGCCATTTTGATGCCGCTCGTGTTCCCGCTCGGGGCGGTGTTGCCGGCAGCCGCGGGGCTCGACGCCGAAGCGGCGGTCGGTATTCATCTGGCAACGGTGAGCGCCGTGCTCGCCGGCGCGGTGTTCGGCGACCACTGCTCGCCGATTTCCGACACGACGATCATGTCCTCGCTCGCTTGCGGTAGCGACCACATCGATCACGTTCGCACTCAGCTCCCGTATGCCGCCCTTGTCGGCGGCGCGGCCCTGGTCTGCGGTTATTTCCCCGTCGGTTGGGGCGCCCCGCCGTGGCTCAGTCTGCTGCTCGGCGTGTGCGTGGTGGCGGGGTTTCTTGGCATCCGGGGACGGAGGCCGGCGCCCGCCGACCCGCCGGCGGCGGCGTCATGAGCCTGGTCGCGTTCTGCAGCGACTTCGGCCTCAGCGATCCGTTCGTGGCCGAAGTGAAACTCGCCCTGCGTCGACACGGGCCGGCCGACCTGCGCGTGCTGGACATCACGCACGAGATCGCGCCGGGGGCGGTCGCCGCCGGCCGCTGGGTGTGCGCAAGGATCTGGCCGCAACTGCCGGCTGGCGCGGTTCTGTTGGCGGTCGTCGACCCGGGCGTCGGCAGCGAGCGGCCTGCCGTGGCCGCCGCAGCCGGAGGCCGCTTCTTCGTCGGCCCCGGTAACGGACTCTTCACCGGTCTGGCTGCCGAACCGGATCTGCAGGTGGTGCGCCTGGTTCGGCGGGAACCGCCGCTGGCGCATCTCGCCGGGACGACGTTCGACGGCCGCGACCTCTTCGCGCCGGCCGCGGCGCGCCTTGCGGCCGGCCAACCGCTGCGCGACCTCGGGACGCCGGCAAGCGCTGCCGAACTGGGCGATGCGCCGCCGGAGGCGCCCTGCGCCGTCGTCTGGATCGATCGCTTCGGCAATCTGATCACCAACCTGTGCCGCGACAGCGCAGCCGGCCGCCGCCTTGCCGCGGGCGCGACGCTGATGGTCGCCGGCCGGCCGGTGCGGGGGCCGATCCAGGCGTACGCGGACGCAGCGGCCGGCGAACTGGTGTGGTATTGGGGCAGCGGCGGCACCATGGAGATCGCGCGGGCCGGTGCGAGCGCGGCCGCGCAGTTGTCCGCGCGAACCGGGCTGGTGATTTCGCTGCCCGTTCCGTAAGTTCTGGAGGCATTCACCACGCGAGGAAGGTCCGACCATGGTTCGTTGCCTGCGCCCGTTCTGGCTCGGCGCTCTGGTTGTCGTTATCGCGGCGGCGGGCTGCGGGGGCGCCAAGATCCGCTTCCATTACCCGAGCGAGTCCCTGGTCTATCCGCGTCTGGGCGCCGCGGCGCCGGCGCTCTATGTGGATTTCATCAACGACTTGCGCCCGGAGTCGCAGCGTACCGGCGCGGGCAGGTTCACGACCATCCGCTTCCCCGCCGACGAAAACTGGGAGCTGCCGGTCAACCAGATCTACTACCAGGCGCTGGTCCAGGATCTGACTCAGACGGACCTCGTCGAAGTCGTGCCGCTGCGCAGCCAAGCCGACTATTTTCTGGAGGTGGACCTGGAGCATCTCGGCTGCCGCGTGTCGCGCCGCGGCGGCGCGCTGGCCTTGCTCGCCGCGGGCGGCGGCGCGTTGACGTATGCGTTGACCCAGAGCGTCGGCGCGGCGGTGGCCGGTGCCGTGATCGCCGCCGGCGCGGTGCCGTTGCCGACCGAGATGCGCGCGGTCTGTCAGGTGAAACTGCGGGTTTTCGACCAGGACCAGGAACTCTTCTTCGAGCGAACGTGCCTCGGCGAGGTGTCCAAGGAAGTCTGGGAGGGCGCGACGGCGCGGAAAGACCAGGAATGGGTCGACGCATACCTGGCGGTTGCCGTCAAGCGCTGCAATGCGTGCCTGCTGGGACAGCTTCGGCAAGCCCTGCTCGAAGCAGGCGAAGATCTCGAAACCTTACAGTAGCGCGGCCGCCAGGCTCGCGAGTTGGCTTCGTTCGCTCTTGGCCAGAGTGATGTGGCCGTAGATCGATTGGGCCTTGAACCGTTCGACGACATACGTCAGGCCGTTGCTGCTGGCGTCGAGGTACGGGTTGTCGATCTGATAGGCGTCGCCGGTCAACACCACCTTGGCGCCCTCGCCCGCGCGGCTGACCACGGTCTTGATCTCGTGGGGCGTGAGGTTCTGGGCCTCGTCGATGATGATGAAGAGTTTCGGCAAGCTGCGGCCGCGGATATAGGTCACCGCTTCCATCTCCAGGATCCCGGTGTCGAAGAGATAGTCGACCTTGTCGCTGGACTGCTCGAGCTTCGGGTCGACCAGATACTGCAGGTTGTCGAGGATCGGCTCCATCCAGTTCTCGAGCTTTTCTTCCTTGCTGCCCGGCAAGTAACCGATGTCCTTGCCCAGCGGCATGATCGGCCGCGAGACCATGATCCGGCGGAAGAGTTTCTCTTCGGCGACGAGTTGCAATCCGACGGCGAGCGCCAGGAGCGTCTTGCCCGTGCCTGCCTGGCCGAGCATGGTCACCAGCTGGATGTCCTGCCGCAGCAGCAATTCGAGGGCGAACTGCTGCTGCAGGTTGCGCGCGCTCAGGCCCCACGGGTGACTGTCGCCGTACTTGAGCGGTTCCACTCGCTGGGTGTCGGCGCGCCAGATGCCGCGGGCGGTTTTCTTGGGCCGGCTGCTCGATTTCAAGAGGAGCCCCTGGTTGGGCCGGAAGTCGCCATGCACGGTGACGGTTTCGCCGGCGTCGAACGCGTCGATCAGGCCATCGTCAACCTCC
>JAQULN010000105.1 GCA_028718575.1 Candidatus Krumholzibacteriia bacterium
CGCGGTCGAGGTAGCCGGCGCCGGTGCCGGGGTAGGTGATGACCGCGCCGCCGAATAGTGACACGTCGGCCGCAACGGCGGTCAACGCGCCCGACGGCAGGTCGTTGAAGTGCCAGGCGTGCAGCACCGCCGGCGCGGTGGGGTCGATCTCGAACACGGCGGTGAGGCTGATCGGGGCGGGTCCCGGGCTGAGCGTTACCTGGGCGTCGTGCGACCCGGTTTCCTGCCAGAAAAGGAAGCGATAGCCGAACTGGGGCAGCGCCGTGACGGTGATCGGCACGCCCTGGAAGTAGATGCCGTTCCAGGGATAGGGCTGGGCGGGATCGGCGAGGCCGGCGAGCGCGCCGTCGATCACGAGGGAGTTGAGCTGGATCTTGCCGAGGGCGGGATCGTTGACGTTGAGCGTGACATTTGTGGTGCCTGCGAGCTGGAACTGGTCGACGATATGCAGGCGCTGGTGTGCCGGGCGATAAATGGCGAAGCTGCGCAGTGAAGACAGCCCGGCTACCCAGGGGAACGTGATGTCCCATCGATCCTGGAAAGCGGCGATGGCCGGCGCGAACTGGGCGGCAAGGTCGTCGATGACGCGGATAAGCCGCGCCGGAATGAACGTGCTGTTGAGATGGTCGGCGAACGTGTTGATGAACTGGTAGCGGAATGCCTCGTTGACGAGCAGGCCGCGCAGAAGAGCGGTCGACCATGGCGGATTCGGCCACTCCGGTCCGTTGATCGCGGTCGCGTGCGCCAGCGTGTTACGCGATGGTTGGTAGAAGCAGTCGTCGAGGTCGTAAGCCAGCCAGCGCCAGCGTCCATCATGGCCATAGGGGGCGGTCGGCTCGAATGCAGCCGTGCGGCGGCGCCAATAGCGGATGTTGTTGCCCGGCCAGTCGTGATTGGCGTTGAAAATCTCGGCCGTCATGTAAGCGATGAAGTTGTCCAGGTCGATCCGCTCGCTAACGTATGCTAGCCGATCGGTCTGGCTCATATCGTTGCCGATCACATAGTCGCGCAAAGCCAGATATTCCGCTTGGTCCTCGGGAACGCCTTCTTCCAGATCGGCGTTGTTAGCGAGGATCACGATCTCATCCGCCGCCACGCTGTAGTGCTGCTCGATATAATGCCGGTCATAACGTTCGCGCAGATTCGCCAGACCCCAGTACTCGCCGTTGATGAAATGGATGACCGGCCGGCCGGCTTGGGTGTCGAATCCCATGTCTTTGATCATTGTTTGCATGGCAAGGTCGAGGAATCCGATGTAGCCCCAATCGTTTCCCGAGTTACGGATCAGGAAACGCTTGTACGAGTCGTAAGGCAGGTCGTCGAACAAGGCGCATTGAAAGCGCGCGGCGCCATACTCCGAACGGGCATAGAGGCGCAAGGTCTTCTGGGGATAGTGCCGCGTGTAGTAACCGTGGATCCGCGCGCCGGCATCTTGGGCTAGCAGCAGATGGCCTTGGCCGTCGAACAACTCGATATGCACCGGCCGCTCCCAGTCGTCGCCTTCCTGGAAGTAGTTGCCGCTCCAGAGATCGCCCGGGATGTAGGTGTCGCCGGGGACGTAGATGCCACGATCGTCGGCGAAGAAATTTTCAGCGGCCGTTGCCACCGATACGACGGGCAGCGGGAACTGGCCGGCGAGATCGGCGCTGACGACGAATGACCCCGTGGCCACCGGACTCGGTTCTTGGCCGGTCACGAACGCGCGGGCCCGGATCAGGTTGAGCTTGCAGACCGGCCCGCGCGGCGGACGCCAAGCGAAGTGATGGTTGGTCCGAAAATTGGTCGGGATCAGCGAGATCGTGTTGGGATTCCCGCTGGGATCGCCAAGGAGAATCGGCGCGGTGAACACGGTCGAATCGAGTGTCGGCTCGCTTCCGTCCAGGGTGTAGGTGATGATCGCGCCGGGCGCGCCGGCGGTCAAACTGACGGAGATCGGCGCGTCGTAGAAACCGGGTTGCCGGGAGAACACGGGGGCGTCCGCGCGTGTTTGACGGGGCGCGCTGGAGGCCGCGCTCACGAACGCGCAAGCTAGGAATAATAGCGAGCCGAATCGGACGAACGTCATGGTCGACCTTTGCCGCGGGCCAGATCGTCGAATCGTCGGCGAACCCAGTAACGGCCCAATCAAGTCCGGTATTGTCAGAGGATCCGCGCCCGACCATCTATCATATCATATTTTGCTCGGTTTCGGCTAGTAGCCGGGCGATGCGTTGACAGAGTAGCGGCCGCATCCCATGATCCGGCCCATGGAACGCCTCGATCTGCGCCGTTTGCTCTTCGACCGAGAGGTCATGGGACTGATGGGCTTGACCCTGCTTGTCAAGCCCATTGGCCTCTTGAATCAGGTGCTGATTGCCCGCTGGTTCGGTGCGGGCGAGGAGCTGGACGCCTACGCCCTGGCCTATTTTCTGGTGACCTTCGGCGACGGCACCATCTCGCACGTGTTCAAGGGAGCGATGGCGCCCTACCTGATCCAGCTCAAGCGGGCTTATGATCGGCTGACCTTCGCCCGGTTCCAAAACGGCGTATTGGCTCTATTCATGGGCTCCGGCGCGCTATGGTTGTTGGGCCTCGTCCTGGCCGCCGGCGCGGTCGTGAGCGTGGTCGGGCCGGAGCTGCCGCCGGTTTCGCGCGACTTGACCGTGCGGATGATGGTGTTGTTGGCTTTGCCAGCGTTCGTTTTGGTGGCCAACAACCTCGGCATCGCTGTGCTCAACCTCCACCAGTTCTTCCGCCTGGCCGGTGCGATGCCGTTGCTGAACTCGTTGGCGATGCTGGCGGCGCTGCTGCTGTGGCACGATAAGCTGGGCATCTGGGCCCTGCCGGCGGGGTTCGCGCTGTCGCAGGTTCTGCAATGGCCGCTGATCCACCTGCGTGCCTGGCGAGTGCGCGTCTTGGCTGCGGCGCGGCCGACCCTCGCCCGGCGCGACCTGCGCCGCGTGGGCGACCTGATCGGACTGGTCTTGCTCGCGCAGGTGCTCTTGATGGTCAACGCGTTTCTGGACAAGTGGTTCGCCACGGGTCTCGAAGCGGGCAGCATCTCCTCGCTGACCTATGCGATGACCCTTACCAATTTCGGTTTGCTGCTTTTTGCGTCGAGCCTGATGACCGTCATGTACCCGCGCATGAGCGAGGCCATCACCGCCGGCGACCTCACCGGGTGCAGCGACTATATCCGCCAGAATCTGGCGCGGCTCGCGCACCTGGTGGTGCCGGCCTCGCTAGCGCTGGCATTGGCCGGGCCGGAGATCGTGCGGGTGTTGTTTCAGCGGGGCGCGTTCGATGCGGCCGACGCGTTGCGCACCAGCGGCACCACGACCATGTATCTGCTGGGCCTGCCGGCGCTGATCATCAACACGCTGGTGGCCCGGATCTTCCACTCGTTGCAGCTATTGCGCGACAAGGTCTGGCTGGCGGTCCAGTACTTGGCGACCAACGCGCTGCTGAACTTCCTGTTGATCGGCCCCTTGCAGGTGCGCGGACTGGCGCTCGCCTCGACGCTGGCGATCAACCTGCACCTGTTGCTCTCGTTATGGATCCTGCACCGGCGGCGATCCGGGCTGGCCACAGCGCCGCTGCTGGCGATTGTCGGGCGGTCGTACCTGCTGGCGATCGGCGCAGCGCTGATCTACTGGCTGCTGCCGCTTGGCAGCAGCCTGCTATCGCTGAACGCGCAAGGTTTCATAGGAACGCTGACCTCCGCGATCGTAAAATGCGGCGTTATATTGCTGGCGTACGGAGGTCTACTGTTCCTGTTACGGAGATATCGCCGATGAATGATCCCAACCCGCGACCAGCGACAACGCGGTGCACCGTGGCCAGACATGCTTCAACCATAGCGATCATCGGTCCGCTGCCGCCGCCGCGAGGCGGAGTTTCCATCCATATCGCCCGTTTGGAGCAACTGCTCCGCGCAGACGGCGTTCGTGTTCGCATCTTGCCATGGGCCGGGGTAGCGGGTTGCTCTCCGATTCTGAAAATTCTACTCACGTTCAGGCAACTCGTAAGAATCGCGTGGTTCGTCCCGACTGCGGGTCGATCGACCGTGCACGTCCACTACTCTCATTTAGCGGGGTTCTTCGCACTGGCGCCGTGGATACTGTTGGCGAAGAGCCGCTGGGTGTTGACCCTTCATTCGGTCAAGCTGTTCGATGAGTGCGATCGCGGCCCGTCCTGGCGGCGACAGCTCGTACGCAAGCTGTTGCGTCGTTTTGCGCTCATTGTTTGTGTCCGCCAGGGCGTTGCAGATAAGATTCGCCACCTAGATCTGCCGGACGTCGCAACGTTGATCATGCCAGCATTCTTGCCGCCGAGTTTCGCGGAGAGAGAATCGACGCTGCTTGCGGCCGATTTGCGTGAAAAGATCGTGCACTGCCGCAAAACAGGAGCTTTGCTTCTGTTCTGTGCAGCGTACAAGCTCGGCGCAGCATACGGCAAAGATGACGTCTACGGCGTGGAGATGCTGGTCGACCTGTTGATTGACGTCGGCCGTCAGATCAGCCGGCAGATCTTCCTCGTTGTGATGATCTCGTATCAACCGGTCGGCGCGTCGGCGCTGGCTGCCGAACGCATTGCGCACCGGTCGGCCGGCATCGATTATTTGCAAGTAGATCTTAGAGTGGATGAGCCGCTGGTGCCGGGTTTGGTGGTCGCAGATGCTTTCCTGCGGCCGTCGCGCGAGGACGGAGACAGCGTCGCGATCAGGGAAGCTCTCGACCTTGGTTGCCCTGTCTGGGCCAGTGACGCGGTCGAGCGGCCGTCCGGATGCGTGGTGTTCCCGCTCGGTGACCGGAAAGAGGCTCTACGATCGCTGCAAACGTTTCTCAACGGACTACCGCCGGAGCCGGTGATGGACCGATCCCGTGACCCGGATATGTCGCAGTATCGGGACTTCATCGCGCGATTACTCGGCCGATCGAAGGATGATTCGGCACCGCGATAGTCCAGGCCACGCGGACATATACGATGGTGAGCGTAGAAGAGGAGAGAGCTTTGCCGGCTGCCAAGATCTGCTTCGTGGGGCTTGAGAATCTGCCGGTTCTCTGTCCCGAATTCGATCGACACGGCATCGGCGGCGAGCAGGTGCAGCAGACATTGCTCGCGCGGGCATTCGTTCGCGACGGCTGGCTGGTCTCGATGGTTTGCCTCGATTACGGCCAACCCGACGGCGCGGACTATGGCGGGATCAAGGTCTACCGCACATTCCGCGCGGACGCTGGTATTCCAGGCGTGCGCTTTCTACACCCGCGGCTCACAGGGCTCTGGTCCGCGCTCGGCCGCGCCGATGCGGACCTCTATTACACGAGCTGTGCCGGGATGCCGGTTGGGGCCATTGCGTATTTCGCCAGGCGGCATCGGCGGCGATTGGTGTTTCGCATCGCCCACGACACTGATTGTGACCCGCGGCGTGTCCTTATCAAATATCGAAGGGATCGTCTCATCTACGCGTATGGTTTGCGGCATGCCGATCGAGTATTATCCCAGAGTGAACAACAGGTTGCTGCGTTGGCGGCGAATTACGGCGTTCAGAGCACGATCGCCGGCATGCTAGTTGAACCACCAGAGCGCGACCTGATTTTCGACGACCGCGATATCGATGTGCTCTGGGTCAACAACCTGCGCCCGTTCAAACGACCCGATCTGGTCCTGGAGTTGGCGCGGAAGCTTCCGGATTTGACTTTTCACATGATCGGGGGGCCGCAACCACCGTACGAGAGCCTGTACCAGGAGACGACCGCTGCGGCGTGCACAATTCCCAATCTCAAATTTCACGGGCGCATTCCTTACCATGGAGTCAACACCTTCTACGAACGAGCACGAGTCTTCGTGAATACGTCTGATTCGGAAGGGTTCCCTAACTCCTATCTCCAGGCTTGGCGACGCGGGACTCCATTAGTCACGTTCTTCGATCCGGATGGCATCGTACGGCGCCACGCGCTTGGGCACACCGCCGCCGGTTTGACTGACATGACCGCTGCAATTCGTGTTCTGGCGCGAGAAAGGGAGAGTTGGCATACAGCGAGCGAGGCCTGCCGACGTTTTATGGCGGATCGTTATGGAGATGCCAGCGTATTGGCTGAGTATCGCCGCGTGTTCGAAAGCGTCCTGCATTGACCAGAACGATGGAGCAACATGATATCGCCCTGCTGGTTTCCTCCCTCGGCATCGGCGGTGCGGAGCGCCACATGGTGGCTCTTGCCAATATGCTCGCGGAACGGTATGCCGTTCACCTGGTGTATATTAAAAGCTCGCACGAACTGCTGCCGGATATCGATTGCGCGCGCATACGATCGATCACCTGTCTTGAGGCTGCCAGTGGAATCGATGTGCGTGCGGTGCGGCGTTTGAGGGGCGTATTGCGGACGCATCGCGTTCGACTCGTGCTCTGTGCCAACATGTTCGCGCTGCTCTACGCGCAGCTTGCACGATGGTGGCAGCGACGGCGGCCGGTCGTCGTTGAGGTGTTTCATACGACAGTGATATCCAACTGGCGCGCGCGGATGCTCATGTTGATCTATGCGCCGCTGTTATGGTTTGGCGCCCATCTCGTGTTCATCTCCACCAACCAACAGGAGTACTGGCGCTGCCGAAGACTGTGGGCTCCGCGCATCCATTTGATACGCAACGGCGTCGATCTCGAGCACTACGCGTGCGAAGAGATCGGTGATCTCGGGCGTCGATTTCGTAGTGAACACGGAATTGGAGTCAGCGACAAGGTCATCGCAATCTGCGCTGTGCTGAGACCAGAGAAGGCTCACCAGGATCTGCTGGCGGCGGTCGCGCGGGCCCATGCCGCCGGCTACCCGTGGCGCGTCTTGATCGTCGGCGACGGGCCCATGCGACAGGCCATCGAAGCGTCTGCTGCGCGGCTTGGCCTGAGCGGATTCGTGAAGTTAACGGGCATGATCCGCGATGTGCGGCCAGCGCTGGCGGCGGCTGACGCTGTCGCTCTTGTGTCCGTCGCGGTCGAGACGCTTTCAATCGCGGCTCTCGAAGCGATGGCGATGGCAAGGCCGTTGCTGATGAGCGACATCGGCGGTGCAAGCGAGTTGGTCGTTGATGGCGAGAACGGCCGGCTTTTCCCACCCGGCGACGTCGAGGAACTGGCTCGGTGTCTGGTATGGCTGTGGAATGTGGAGTCTTTGGCTGCGATGGGTGTCCGTTCGCGGGAACGCGCGGAATCGTCGTTCTCTCTCTCGTATATGGGGTCGGCCTACGAAGCATTGATCGACGACTGCCTGCGCGCGAGCGACACTGTTTTGCGTTCATGATAGCGATTCGGGACGACCGACAGGAAAAGTCGGCTGAAAAGTGAGTCTGTATTGGCTAAAAAGATCATCCTGGTGGCAGCCGCGCGCCCTAATTTCATGAAGATTGCGCCGCTGTGGAGAGAACTGTCCGCGCGCGGCGCAGAATTCGATCCCGTGATCGTCCATACTGGCCAGCACTACGACTATAATATGTCGGAGGTCTTTTTCGCCGATCTTGGCCTGCCGCCGCCGCATGTGCATTTGGGCGTCGGCTCCGGTACGCACGCTGAGCAAACCGCTGGCGTCATCGTGGCCTTCGAGTCAATCTGCCTGAAACTCGAACCCGCTTGTGTTGTGGTCGTCGGCGATGTCAACGCTTCGATGGCGGCCGCGGTCACGGCCAAAAAGCTCGGCCTTGCAGTGGCTCATGTCGAGGCAGGCTTGCGCAGCGGCGACCGCACCATGCCGGAAGAACTGAATCGCATTCTCACTGACAGTATTGCGGACGTGTTGCTGACGCCGTCGCCGGACGCCGACGAAAACCTACGGCGCGAGGGCGTTGAACAGCGGCGGATCGTCTTGGTCGGCAACATCATGATCGACAGCCTGGTACATGCGCTGGCACGAGTCCGGGACCGCGCAGCGCATCGGCGTTTCGACTGTGCGCCGCGAGAGTATGGGCTTGTCACCCTGCACCGCCCTGCTAACGTGGACGACCCCGAACACCTGCGCGCCCTGCTTGCCGGCCTCCAAGGTCTCGCCTATCCGCTGATATTCCCCGTACACCCGCGAACTCGTAAGGTGATGGGTCAGTGCGGCCTCGACGGTCTTACCGCGTCGAACGGTCCGCTGCATCTCTGCGAACCCCTCGGTTACGACGATTTTCTCAATCTCACGTTGCATGCGCGATTCGTGATCACCGACTCCGGCGGCATCCAAGAGGAAACGACCTATTTGGGTATTCCCTGCTTGACCATGCGCCCGAACACCGAACGGCCGATCACGATCACCGCAGGAACAAACGAGTTGGTCGACCTGGCGGCGATGCCGGCGCGGGTGCGGGTCATTCTGGAGGGAGGCTGGAAGCGGGGGACCGTGCCGGCGCTCTGGGACGGGCGCACCGCCGAACGCATCGCCGCCGTGTTAACCGATCGCTATGCATGACCAACGAAGCGGCGGCAGCGCCTTCGATCCGACCAGCGCAACAAGAAGCAAGGTAGCGTCATGAGAGCAGAGATCGTCGAGCTCCAGGAAGTCGTCGATAGACTGTTGCAAGACTGCGGGACGATCAAGGTTCTGGAAGCTG
>JAQULN010000106.1 GCA_028718575.1 Candidatus Krumholzibacteriia bacterium
GCCGATCAGGGCATCGTCGTGCGCCAGGATCGCCTCGGCCAACTCGGTGCCCAAAATGGCGGCTTGCTCCGCCGGACCTTCTCGTTGCTGCAGGGAGGCGATGGCGCCGGCGGCTGAGCCGACGGCGCTGCTGACGGTCAAACCGTCGTCGGTGCAGCGAGCCAGTACGCCGACCGGAAGCTCCAGGTCGCGGGCGAACCGTTGGAGAAAGGCGAACTCGGCCGCCAGCTCCCGCTCGGTCGGTTCGCTGTGCAATGGCGCCAATAGAGCTGCGATCTCGCTGTCGTCGGCGCGTCCGAGCACCGCGAGGATGCCCTGGCCGCCGCTCGGCAGGATCAGCTCCGGGTTGAAGATCTCCGCCACGATGCCCTGCAGCCCGAGGTGCTCGACAACCGCCGCCGGTGCAACCAGTCCGTCCAGTTCGCAGCGTCTCAACAGCGCTTCCAGCGCGGATTGCATACCGCCGCGCAGTTGGCGGAAGACGAGGCCGGGCCACAAGGCCTGCATTTGGGTGCGCGAGCGCAAATTCAGCGCGCCGATCACTGAGCCCTCAGGCATGTCGTCGATGATCAGGCTCTGGCGGGTCAGAAACGCGTCGAACGGCGTGTCCCGGGGCGGCACGGCGACAATGCGCACGCCTTCGCACAACGGCAGCGTCAAGTCTTGCGCGCACAGGACCGCCAGCCGGAAAGCGCCACGGAGCAGCTCGGTCTGGATGAACTCGACCTCGGCGGCGTCGGCGACCAGAAAGGACGACGCGGCCAGTTGCGCCGGCAGCACCGGTGAGGCCACGACCTCGAGCCGGCTGGCGAGTCGCGGGCTGACTTCCTGCAGCCGGTCCAGGACGACCTTGGTCTGATCCTTGGCCAGTTGGGTGTTGAGACAGCCGAAGCTGATAGCGTTGGCGTTCACGGCCGGGTTTTCGCGTTCATGGGACTCAACTCCGCTTGTCCGGGACGCGCCCTACGCGGACCGGACCGTGGTCACGACGCCGCGTCGGACGCTTCCTCCTGGCGCTCGAGGAACTCGGCGACCAGCGTACCGATCCGCTCGGCTTCGGCGAACGGCAGCGCGGCGTGAATCGGCAGGGTCAGGACCTCGCGGCCCGCGACTTCGGCCGACTGCAGGCTGCCGCAGAAGCGACAGTACTCCATCAGCGGGTGATGGTGCAAGGGCGGGTCGTAGTAGATCCCAGTATCGATTCCTTCGCTGTCCAAGCGGTGTCGCAGGCGATCGCGAGCCTTGCAGCGGACCCAGTACTGGTGGTAGGTGACCTTGGAGCCGGGATCCAGGTCTTCGACCGCCAGGCGGTTGGCTTTCGGGATGAGCCGATCGTAGATCTCGGCGACGCGGTCGCGATCGCGCTGTTCGTCGCCGAATCTCGCCAGCCGATGCCGGATCACCATGGCCTGGACCTCGTCGAGGCGGCTGTTCCAACCGCAATAGAGGTTCTTGTTGATCCACAGCGCCTTGTGACCGCGCAACTGGCGGATCCGGGCGGCGTCTTCCGGCTCACGGCAGAAGATCAAACCGCCGTCGCCGATCCCGGGGAGGTTCTTGGTCGGATAGAAACTGAGCGTGCTCATTCGGCCGATGCTGCCGCAGGGAATCCCTTTGTAATACGTGCCCCAAGCCTGGGCCATGTCCACGATGACCTGCAGGTCCTGGCGGGCGGCGATGTCCATGATCGGGTCCATGTCCGCCGGCGCGCCGAAGATGTGCACCGGCAGGATGGCACGTGTCCGCGGCGTGATCGCGGCCTCGATCCGGGCGGGGTCGATATTCAGGTCGTGCGGGCGGATGTCGACGAACACGGGCCGCGCGTGCAGCATGATGATGGCTTCGATCGTCGCCTCGAACGTATACGGCGTCGTGATGACCTCGGTGCCGGGTCGCACGCCGGCCATCGCCAGCGCCAGGTACAGCGCTTCGGAACCGCTGGCCACGCCGACGGCGTCGGGGACCCCGCACGCGGCCGCCATTTCGTGCTCGAGCTGCGTCACCTCCTGCCCCAGGATGTACTGGCCGGACATCAAGATGCGCTCGAAATCGGCCAGGATCTGTTCCTTGACTGGAAGCATCGGCGTCACGAGGTCGTAACGCTGGACGCGCCGTTTGGTATTGTCTGCCATAGGATCCTTTCAATCCGCGACCGTTCTCGCGACGCGCCGGCGATCAGAAGTCTTTCTGTTCCCAGTCGTAGGGAATGTCCTGGCTATGAGGGTCGACCCGGTATTCGTCGGGCGTGTCGTGCCGATAAGGATGGGTCGGGATGTTGATGATCATGGCCGTTTCGGTGCCGATGCCCTTCATTCCGTGCAGCACGCCGCGGGGGATCACGAGCAGGATCGGGTTGCGTTCGCCCATGAAGAACTCGTTGACCTCGCCGCTGGTCGGCGACTCCTCGCGTCGATCGTAGAGCACGACCTTGGCCATGCCCTTGACGCAGACGAAGTGGTCCGTCTGCAGCTTGTGCCAGTGCCAACCCTTGACCACGCCGGGGTAGACAGCGGTCAGGTAGCATTGGCCGAACTGCTGGAAGAAGGGGTCGTCGACCCGCAGCATCTCGTAGAGAAAGCCGCGCTCGTCCGGGATCACCTTCAATTGCTTGACGTGCACGCCGTCGATCATGCCGAGCCTTTCCGCCGGATGGCAACTCAGACCGCGGTCGGGCGGCCGAAGCTGCGGTACTGGAAGCCGAATGGTGCCACATAGTCCTGGTCGTAGACGTTGCGGCAATCGAGGAAACACCGCTGCTTCATGATCTCGCCGAGATGACTGAAATCGAGCTGCCGGTACTGGTTCCATTCGGTGATCAGTACCGCCAAGTCGGCGCCGGCGCAGGCGTCGTAGGCGCTCTGGCAATAGGCCAGGTCCGGGTAGACCCGCCGGTAGTTGTCCATGGCCACCGGATCGTGTACGCGCAAGGCGGCGCCGCCGGCCAGCAGCCGCGCGGCGACTTCGCGGCTGCCGGCGCAGCGGATATCATCCGTGTTGGGCTTGAAGCTCAGACCCAGGAGCGCCACGGTCTTGCCCGCGAAGTCGCCGATCAACTCGCCGGCCTTGGCGACCGCGCGCGCGGGCAAACCGGCGTTGACCGCGATCGCGGCCTCGACAATGGACATGCGCTCGCCCTGCTGCCGGGCGATGTGGCAGATGGCGTAGGTATCCTTGGGAAAGCAACTGCCGCCGTAGCCCAACCCCGCATGCAAGAACTTGGCGCCGATGCGGCGGTCCAGGCCCATGGCCTTGGCGACCTGGGTGACATTGGCTCCTACTCGCTCGGCCAGGGTCGCGATCTCGTTGATGAAGCTGATCTTGACCGCCAGGAAGCTGTTGCTGGCGTACTTGATCAACTCGGCGGTCTCGATGCGCGGACAATGCACGATGGGAGTGTCGAGCAAAAACAAAGGCCGGTAGACGGCGCGCATCATTTCCTCGGCCCGCTTGCTCTCGGTGCCGATGACCACCCGGTCAGGCCGCATGAAGTCTTCGATGCTCGAACCCTCGCGCAAGAACTCGGGATTGCTGGCCATGTCGAAATCGACCGGCCGCGGCTGCGCTTCGCGGATCAACTTCTGCAAGCGGCGCGCCGTACCCACGGGCACGGTGCTCTTGGTGACCACGACCTTGTAGCTGTCCAGCAGCCGGCCCACCTGCTGGCCGACTTCCCAGATGTAGCTGAGGTCCGCTTCGCCGCTGCCTTCGGTCTGTGGGGTCTGCACGGCGATGAACACGACGTCGGCACCGCGCATGCCCGCGGCGAGGTCGGTGGTGAACGCGAGGCGTTGTTCGCGGCTGTTCTTGGCCACCAGAACGTCCAGTCCCGGTTCGTAGAACGGCATCTCGCCGCGCTCGATGGCCTCGATGCGCTCGGCCATGATGTCGACGCAGGTCACGCGGTGGCCGAAGTCGGCCAGGCAGGCGCCTGAGACCAGACCGACATAGCCGGTGCCAATCATGCAGATGCGAATCATGACAAGTTCCTCCTCGCGGCCTCCAAGAGGTCGCGGAGCGTATCGGCAAAAACGCGGCGCGGCCGCCAACCCGTGGCGGTCTGCAGCGCCGTGGGGTCGCCGTACAGGCAAGCGATGTCGGCCGGACGCAGGCGGGCCGCCTCGGGCACGATCTGGACCCGGATGCTGGACAACCCCAGCAGTATCTCCAGTCCCTCGCGGATCGTCAATGCCGAGCCCGAGCACACGTTGTAGATGTGACCGGGCCGGCCGTGGGCGACAAGGGCCGCGTAAGCTGCGACGACGTCGCGCACATCGAGAAAATCACGCGCGGGCGTCAGATCGCCCGTGCGCAGGACCGGCTCCTGTCGGCCCGCCTCGCAGGCCGCGATCTGGGCCGCGAAATCGGGGAAGACGAACCGGCGGTCTTGTCCCGGCCCCGTGTGACTGAACGCCCGCACGGCGATGACGGGCAGGTCGAACGCCCGGTGGTACTGCTGGCAGAGCAACGTCGCCGCCGCCTTGCTCGTGGCGTAGGGCGAGAGCGGGAGCACTGGATCGTCCTCGCGGCAGGGCCGGTCCGGCCGCGCGGCGGCGCCATACTCCTCAGCCGAGCCCACGACGAGCGCCCGTGGTACCGGTAGAGACGCCGCCGCCAACTGGCGCAATGCTTCGAGAAGCTCCAGCGTGCCGAACAGGTTGGCCTGCACGGTGCCGGCCGGGTCCCGGAAACTGGCGCCGGCGGAACTCTGCCCCGCCAGGTGGTAGACCGCCGCGTAGCGGCCTGCCGCGAGCAGTTCCGCCAGGAAGCGGCCGTCCGGGTGGTGCGCCGCGTCGCCGTCGGCGCTGGGCGCGCCCAGCTCACGCTGGTGGATCAACCAGGGGGGATCGGCGGCGCCGGCGGCAGCGGCGGTTTCGGCCGCGGCGGCGGGCAGGGGTCGGTCCAGACCGTCGACCCCGGCGCCGTCGGCCTGCAACGCTGCCACGAGGTGCCGTCCGACGAAGCCGCGGGCGCCGGTCACCAGGATGCGTATGCCCGCCGTGGGTCGATCTGTCATGACCGCGGTGACGCCTCCGCCGTACGGCTCAGCCGTTCATGAGCCGCAACCATTCCTTGTAGATACAGCGATCCATGACCACGGGGATCCCCGCGGCGCGGGCCATGACGGCCGCGGTTTCGTTGCGGACATCCTCCTGCATCCAGATGGCGCGGTCGGCGCGCGCCACCGCGGCGGCGACCACTGGTTCCACCTGGTCGCTGCGGCGGAAGATGATCACGACGTCCACCGGCCCCGGCACCGCCTCGAGTTCGTGATAGACAGGCGCGCCGAGGATTTCGCGGTGCGCCGGGTTGACCCCGACGACCTCGACGCCGCGGCCGAGCAGCCAACGCGCGATGCCATGGCTGGGTCGGTCCGACTTCGGACTGATGCCGACGACGGCGGCGCGCTGCATGCCGGTCAGGATGCGTTTGATCTGATCGTCGTCCATGCGGGTCGTCCTCGGCCGACCTGGGCCCGTTCTTGCATCGATGGCGCCAGCAGGCGGTTCCAGCGGCTGCGACTGGCAAAAAGTGCCGCCGGCAGCAGCGAATCTTGTCGATACCCGAGTCATCGGGGTCGGTTCGCGCCAATGTACCGGTCCTGCAGGTCCTTGTCCAGTCGATCGACGGCGGCTGGCGGTCTTGAACCGGGGAACGTAGTGAGGCGGGTCGTGCGAGGATTATTGGCCGTGATCGCGGTCGGCTGCGATGGGTGCCCGAGCGAGGCTGTCCGGCAAAAGCTGGGCCGGCAGACCCTGTTCGAACGCGCGGTCCAGCAAGTCGCGGAGGCTGGACCAAACCAGTTGCTGGCCTCGTTGCCGGCGGTGGATCTGGCTCCGCTGGCGCGCAGTTGCGGCGTCGACCCGCTCGTCCGGCCTGCCGGCGCCTCCACCCTGGAAGCGGCGATTGCACACGCACTGGGCCATGCCGCCGCCGGCACCAGCTACATTCTGGCCGTGGACCCGCTCGTGCCGTTGCGGCGGCCCGGCCGCCTGGCCCAGGCGCTGGCGTTGGCCGTGCGCGAGGGCGCCGACTGCGTCTTCAGTTGCCACCGCGAATCGTCGTTGCTCTGGCACCGCTCGCCGATGGGTCTGGTGCCGTACTTCGATCCGGCGCGGCCGCCCGGCCGCATTCGCCACGCGGACGCGCTGCCCTGGCTGCGCGAAGACGGCGGCTTCTATCTTCTCGACGCCGCCGCGTTTCGCCAAACCGGCAGCCGGCACGGCGGGCGCGTCCTGCCGTTGGAGATCGACGCCGGGGAGGCGGTGGCCGCGGTCGACGCGGCGGGTCTGGCGGTCTGTCGGGCGCTGCTGGCCGAGCGGTCCCGCGCCGCGGCACGCGCCTGACCCGGGCTGATCTCCCGCGGAGACCATCTGCCACGCAACTTGCCTCGGCTTTGTGCTTTGCGCCGCGACCTCGCATGCTATAGTCGATCTCGTCTGGTCTCGCTATCCGTCTGACGTTCTGCCGTGGAGGGTGTTTCCATGGGTCCTCTGGCCATGCTCGTTCTGCTCATCGCAGCGCTGGCTCTATTCACGTCCTCGATGATCCGGCGCCTCGACGTGCTGCGGGCGGCGCAACCGGATTGGCGGCTGGATGAGATTCCGCGCCGCTTGCGCTCCCTGCTGCTGATCGGCTTCGGCCAGCGGAAACTGCTCTACGAACGGGGCCCCGGTTGGATGCACACCGCCATCTTTGCCGGTTTTGTGGTGATCGCGCTGCGGACGTTGACCATGATCATCCGCGGCTTCGATGCCGAATGGCGGCTGCCCGGGTTCAACACCGGCTACCTGGTGCTTCACAATCTGATGGTCGTGCTGGTGCTGGCGGCGGTCCTCTACGGACTGGCGCGCCGTCTGCTCACCCGGCCCGAGCGCCTCAAGTATAGCGGCGAGGCAGTGTTGATCCTGGCCTGGATCGGGCTGCTCATGGTGACCGACTTGCTCGCCGACGCCGCCGAGTTCCAACTGCCCGGCCACCACCCGGAGCGCGGCTGGGCGTGGGCGGCCACGCTCTTGTCGCCGTTGTTCGCAGGCCTATCCGAAGGCGCGCTGCGCGCCTGGCACCACACGAATTTTTGGCTGCACTCGGTCCTGGTGCTCGCCTTTTTGAACTATCTGCCGTTCGGCAAGCACTTCCACGTGCTGACCTCGCTGCCGGCGGTATTCACCGAGCGGCTGACGCCATCGGGCAAGCTGGATCGGTTGGACCTCGAAGCGCTCATGGATGCCGGCGCCGAAAGCTTCGGCGTGGGCCGGGTCGAGGACTTCAGCTGGCGCCGCATCCTGGACATGTACACCTGCACAGAGTGCGGTCGCTGCAATACCGGCTGCCCGACGCACGTGACGAGCAAGCCGCTGCATCCGCGCGAGTTGATCACCGACGAACGCGACCACGTCTATGCCATCAGCGACCAACTCGCGGCGATGGGGCGCCTCAAGAGCAAGGGCAACGCGGCGGAGGTCAAGGCGCTGCAGGGCGCCATCGCGCGGCCGGCCTTGCCCGGCGGCGTCATCGCCACGGATGTCCTCTGGGCTTGTACGACCTGCGGCTACTGCATGGCGCACTGTCCGGTGCAGATCGACCACGTGCCGCACATCATCGATCAGCGGCGCTATCTGGCGATGACCGAAGCGAAACTGCCGGCCGCGCTACAGAACGCGATGCGCGGTTTGGAGACTAACAGCAATCCCTGGAACATCGGCGCCCAGGCGCGCGAGGACTGGTGTCAGGGATTGGCGGTGCCTGTCTTGCGCGAGAAACAGCAGGCGGACTGGCTGCTCTTCGTCGGCTGCGCGGGGAGTTACGACGCACGCAACCAGGCCGTCCAGACGGCGTTGGTGCGTTGCCTACAAGCGGCCGGGATCGATTTCGCGATCCTGGGCGTCGAAGAAGGCTGCTGCGGCGATGTCGCCCGGCGGTCGGGCAACGAGTATCTCTTCCAGATGCAGGCCAAGCAGAATATCGAGTCGGTGCGGAAGTATGGCATCAAGCGGATCGTGACCGCTTGCCCGCATGGATACAACACCTTCAAGAACGAGTACCCCGATTTCGGCCTCGACGCGGTCACGGTGTTGCATCACAGCCAATTGTTGCGCCAGCTGCTGCAGCAAGGACGCTTACGGGTCCGTCCCGAGGCGGCGCACGAGATCACGTTCCACGACTCCTGCTATCTCGGCCGCCACAACGGCGAGTACGAAGCACCGCGGCAGGTGCTCGGCGCCGTCGCCGGCCTTGTCCAGAAGGAAATGCCGCGCTCGCGGCGCACGGGTTTCTTCTGCGGCGCCGGCGGCGCCCGCATGTTGAGGGAGGAGGAGCTCGGCACGCGCATCAACCACCACCGCATTGCCGAGGCGGCGGCCACGGGCGCCAGCGAAGTCTGCGCGAGCTGCCCGTTCTGTTTGACCATGCTCGAGGACGCGATCAAGGAAACGAATCGCCAG
>JAQULN010000107.1 GCA_028718575.1 Candidatus Krumholzibacteriia bacterium
GAGCCGTGCCAAAACTTGTTTGGTATCTACTGGACGCATACCTTGCCCGGTACACCGCGGGACTATACCGAGGAGTTCCGCAGTTACCTGGATTTCCGCTACCGTCCGTACGAAACCTTTGCCGCGTACGTCATGGTTTCGAAAGCGACTCAACCTGTCCTGGGGTACGACGCTTCGATCATTCTGCCGCCGGAGCTGGAAGCACTCTCGCACGCTGCGGCCGCCGGATCCAATTGGATCAATTTAGGCACCCCGTTGAACGTGATGAGCGGTTTTGGGACGCCGCGCTTACCCGATTTCTACGGCAACATCCATCTGAGCACCCTCACGCTGCAGGCGACCGGATTCGACCAGACGACGCGAGCTCGACTCGGTGCCGATATCTTCATGGGCCCGTCCGAACCTTCCTTCGTCGGCGGCGTGGGCCCGACCTTCAACATGGGCGGCGAGTACATGCGGGCGAACTTCATTGACTATCGGCATAGCGGGTGCGACGTCGGGTGGCCCTTGGCAACGGTCGGCCGGGTAGCAATCGTCTTCGGGGGTGCAAGTTGGATCGAAATCGAATCAGGGGGCCCCTTCGTCGCTGGAGATCCTAGCCCCGTTGCGACCGAGGCCCGCTCGCTGACCGCGGTCAAGGCGTTGTTCCGCTGACGTGGAGTGACCTTCTGTCAAAGGTCGCCTTCGCTTTCGGAGGCGACGGGTTGATCAATTGCATCGCCGGGTTCTGAGTTCAGGCTTGTCGATCTATCGGTTGGAGCACAGAACTACGATATGTTTCCCAATTTCCGTGTCCGGCTGCCGGAGGTGATCGCGGGGCCCGGTCCACATATCCTCGCTGAAGTAACGTTGATATGGACGGAACAGATCTCCATCTATTTGAGGCCGTTGACGAGTGCTCCGATTCCGAATTCTGATGCGCCAGTATTCGGCTACGAAGATCGCTATGAGTCATTTGCTTACGAATACGGCGGCGGCGAAGGCCCTGCCGCTGTGGCAGGCATGTAGCGAGCGCGCCGCCGGCACGGTCCGTGTCGTTCCACCGAAGGTATGAATATGGGGTTTAAACTCCTATCCGCCTGTGGTAATCTTACTTTTGTATCCGGGTGTCGTGGCGCCATTGCGTTCTCGGGAACGCTGGCGCTTTCCAGCTACGGCACCGGCGAGTTCGGCCCCATTCACTTGCCTGCGGATCGAGACCCCGCAGGGCTCGGCCGCACAGAGGGTCGTGGTGTGTCGCTGACAGCCGACAACGGTGTGCCGCTGCCAGCCAACAACTGAAGGAGGGTCAGATGAAACGTCAGCTATGTGCGTCGTTCGTTGTTGTCCTGCTGGCTGCGGTAGGACCCGTCTTGGCCGATGAGGTCTACGAAGGATGGAATGACGGTGTGACCGGTGGATGGGAGCCCAACACGAATCGCACCGCACTCGAGGTCTACACCGACGGTGGCGTCGGCAACAGCGGCTATCTGCGCTCCTATGAGATCAGCGGCGGATGGGACGCCGTTGGGGCGCTTCAGCCCAACGAACCCTATGTTGGCGACTTCGTTACGCACGGCTACGCCCGCATGGAGGTGGCGCTCCAGTTCTTCGAGGGATCCTTCACCGAAGCGCGCTTCCGGGTCCGCTACATGAGCGGCAGTTACAACGCTTGGTACTATCCTCTGACGACAGACTTTACGCCTGGTATCTGGCATCTGACCAGCGTCGACTTCGACCCGACCTGGTCGGATTCCGAGGCGATCGCGGCCGGCTGGGTCCAGGAGTCGAACACGCCTTCGTTCCAGCAGACCATGGCCAACGTCTACACCACCGAGATCCGCGTGATGGGCACCGGTGAGTTGGCCGTGGGCCTCGATGACTTTTCGCTGGGCGAGCCGGTCACGACCATTGAATCGACAACTTGGGGGCAGGTGAAGTCGCTGTTCGACCACCAGTAGTTCACGAAGCGGACGGCGCTCGAGTACCCGCGTGCTCGGGCGCCGTGACTCCCAGTTCGCGCCTCGGGCAGGCTCGGTGCCTAGCTCGTGCCCTGCAGCTTCAGGTAGTAGAAGACCTGCTCCGGATGCGTCGCCATCTACTACCGCTCCGTACCCCATCATGGCTATCAACGAACGGGGCGTCGAGATATCACCAGCTTCGTGTCCAGTTGGCTAGCCCGGCGCTACTCAAAAGACCGCCCGCCACTTCCCCCTTGGGCCTGCGCCGCATGGCGCGTATCTTGTGCCGGCCATCTGCGGACAGCGCTCTGCGCGGAGGATCCATGCCCGAAAACCTCGAACTGATCGATCTCGACCAGCCGGCGCTGACGGGATACCGGCGGTTCATCTCCTGCTGGCTGAGCCGCGGCGATGGTCCCGTGTTCATTGTCGACCCCGGCCCGGCCGCGAGCGCGCCGCACCTGCGCGACCGGCTGCGCCAGCTCGGCGTCACGCGGCTCGATCTCATCCTGCTCACCCACATCCACCTCGACCACGGCGGCGCCACCGCCGACCTGCTGGACGCCTACCCCGGCGCCCGCGTCTACTGCCACCCGGCCGGCCGGCAGCACCTGACCGCTCCGGGCCGCCTCTGGGAAGGCTCGCGGCAAGTGCTCGGCGAGGTGGCGGCGGTGTACGGCGAGCCACGGCCGGTGCCCGAGGCGACGCTGGCCGGCGAGGCGGAGCTGGCGGACGCCGGCATCGCGGTGATCGCAACCCCCGGCCACGCGCCGCACCACGTCAGCTTCCAGCACGCGGGCACGCTGTTCGTCGGCGAGGCCGCCGGCACCTTCCTCGACCTCGGCGACGGCCGCTGGTACCTGCGCCCTGCTACGCCGCCACGCTTCCGCCTCGAGGTCGCGGTGGCGAGCCTGGACCGGCTGCTCGCCCTCGACCCGCCGCCGGCGCGGCTCGCCTTCGCGCACCACGGCCTGCTCGCCGGCCGCGCGCCGGAGCTGCTGGCGCGGGCGCGGCAACAGCTCGTGCAGTGGGTGGACACGGTACGCGCGGCGCTCGCTGCGGCGGACGTGGCGGCCGCAGCAGAGCTGGCCGTCGCCCGCCTCGCGGCCAGCGATCCGGACTTCGCCCGGCTCAGCGAGCTGCCGTCCGACATCCGCGTCCGCGAAGAAGACTTCACGCGCCAGACCTTGCGCGGTATGGTCGAGTACGTGCAGTCCAGCGGAGGGCGCTAGGGTGACGGGCCACCAGACGACAATGCCGGCGATGCTGTTGGAAGGCCTCGGCAGCCTGGTCCTGAACGCGCTCGCCGCCATCGGGCGCGGTTTCCACGTGCTCTGCGGCATCCTCTGCAACCTGAACCATTGCTGGAAGCGGCGGCGCGAGATCGTCGAGCAGATGCACATCATGGTCGTCGGCTCGATGCCGTTGGTGGTGACGACCGCGGCGTTCACCGGCGCCATCACCGCCGTGCAGACGGGCTACCAGATGAAAGCATACGTGCCGATGATCTTCCTCGGCACGGTGGTGGCCAAGAGCGTGATCCTGGAGATGGGCCCCGTGCTCGCGGCCCTGGTCGTCGGCAGCCGCCTGTCGGCCAACTACGCCGCCGAACTGGGCACGATGAAGGTGACCGAACAGCTCGATGCCATGGAGATCATGGCGATCGACCCCGTGCAGTACCTGGGGCTGCCGCGCTTCGTGGCGGGGGTGCTGATGATGCCGGTGATCACGGTCATCGCCGACCTGATCGCCATCGTGGGCGGTCTGGTCGTCTCCACCATCACCCTCGAAGTGACCGTGCAGACGTTCACCGAGGGCATGCGGTTGTTCTGGGAAATCGGCGACGTGATCACCGGCGTCGGCAAGACCTTCTTCTTCGGCGGCATCATCGCCATGAGCGGCATCTACCACGGATTCAACACCCAGGGCGGCGCCGAAGGCGTCGGCCGCGCCACCATGCAAGCGGTGGTGGGCACGTGCCTGAGCGTGCTGGTGGCCGACTATATCCTCAACACGATCTTCATGCAGATCATCTTCGGGGGTTGACCGATGGTCGCCGCGCATCGCTTCCCGGCCGTGGACATGCACCTGGGCGACCCCGCGGCCTTCACGGGCATCGCCGTCCAGGGACTCAGCAAGTCCTTCGGGCCCAAAGCAGTGCTCGCCGCGTGCGACCTGACCATCCACAAAGGGGAGACGCTGGTGGTGATCGGCCGCAGCGGGCAGGGCAAGTCGGTTCTGCTCAAGCTCATCGTGCGGTTGCTGGAGCCCGACGCCGGCGATATCTGGATCGAAGGACGGCAGGTCACGGCGATGTCGCGGTCGGCGCTGATGCATGTGCGCAAGTCCTTCGGCATGCTCTTCCAGGGCGCGGCGCTCTTCGATTCGATGACGGTCGCCGAGAACGTCGGTCTGATCTTGCAGGAGCACACCGACTGGACGCCGGCGCGCATCCGGGCGCGCGCCTGCGAATGTCTGGAACTCGTGGGCCTGGCCGGTTCGGAGGACAAGCTGCCGAGCGCCTTGTCGGGCGGCATGAAGAAGCGGGCCGGGCTGGCGCGCGCGATCGTGATGGAACCGCAGTACATCCTCTATGACGAGCCGACCACGGGCCTCGATCCGATCACCGGCGATGCGATCAACGATCTGATCGTCAAGCTGCAACGCGAGCTGAACGTCACCAGCATCGTCGTCACCCACGACATGCAAAGCGCCTACAAGGTAGCCGACCGGATGGCCATGCTCAACGACGGGCACATCATTTTCCACGGCACGGTCGACGACGTGCGCACGACCGAGCATCAAGCCGTCCGCCAGTTCATCGAGGGACGGGCCGAAGGACCGCTGGGCGTCTTCTGATCCGAGCGGCGGCCGCTAACACGGGGTGGGTCATGAACAAGCAGCTGTCGCGCGAAATCCAGGTAGGGTCCATGGTCGTCGTCGGGATCGTGATCCTGGTGGCCGGCCTGATGTTCTTCAAGCGAATCAATTTGCGCACGGACATGGTGCCCTACGCGGTGGACATCCCGGCGGTGGAGGGCTTGCGCAAGGGCGACCGCGTGCAGGTGCGCGGGATCCGGGTGGGTCAGGTGAGCGATTTCGAGTTCTTGCCCGGGGCCGTGCGCATCCAGATCGAGGTCGAGGACTGGGTCGAGCTGCATGACGACGCCGAGGTGACCCTCGTGATGAAGGGACTCGTCGGCGAAGTCCTGGTGGAGATCGAGCCGGGGCACGGGGAAGTGGTCAAGCCAGGCCACATATTCGAGGGCCGCAACGCCGCGTCCATGCTGGCGCTGGGCGACAAGGTCAACACGGCGCTGGACGGCCTGACGACCCTGGGCGACGAGGTGCGTCTGCTGTTGGCGGATCTGCGCGAAGGCGACCGGCTGCTGCGGCCGCTCGACGCGGCGGAGCGCGCCCTCGGCGAAGCCGACCAGATGCTCGGCGAGAACCGCCCGGCCCTGCGCCAGCTCATCGGCAACTTGGCCGAGCTGACGGCGACGTTGCAGGACGCACTCGGCGACGGGCGACTCGACAGCACCCTCACCGCGACGCGGCAGGCTGCCGCCAGCCTCGAGGTTACGCTGGGCGAACTGCGGGAAGCGGCGGTGCAGACGCGCACGCTGCTCGCGGGGCTCGAGCGCGGTGAGGGCTCCGCCGGCCGCTTCCTGGCCGACCCCACCCTCTACGACCGCGCCGACAGCACCCTCCAATCGCTCGATCGCTTGTTGGATCAGATGCGGCGCAATCCGAAGGCGATGTTTAGGATGTCGATCTTCTGACGGTATCGTTCCGGACGGCCTCCGGGGAGTCGCAATCGTGAACCCGCCAACCATGCGCCGCCGCTGCTGGCCGGCGACCGCTGTCTGGACGATTGCTGCGGTAGCCGCTGTGCTGGCCGCCGGCGCCGCGTCCACGGCGGCCGCCGCGGCGCCAGCGGAAGAGCCCGCGGTGGCGCCAGCCTACGAGGACGATCTGGACTGGCAGGTGGCGGCGCCGCCGCGCGCCGGATGGCTTTTTGTGCTGCCTGTGATCGGTTACGCGCCTGAAACCGGCTTTGTTTTCGGCGCGAGCGCAGCCTACCAACGGCACGTCGGCGGCGCGCGGTCTTCGACCGCCTTGCCCGTCGCCCTGCTGACGAGCAAGCAGCAGCTCATGCTCAGCCTGCTCGCGGACGCCTGGCTCGACCGCGACCGCTGGCACCTGCTCGCCGTGCTCGCCTACCGCAATTTCCCCACTCTCTTCTACGGCATCGGCGACCGCACCGCCGCCGCGAGCGAGGAGCGATTCACGGACCGCTCGGCGGCGTTGCAGGTCGAGTTGACGCGGCGCTGCCTGGGATCGTTGTACGCGGGCGTCGCCCTTGAAGCGAGCCGGACTCGCCTGCGGGAGATCGCGCCAGGCGGTTTGCTCGAGGCCGGCGCGGTACCCGGGGCCGGCGGCGGCGAACTGCGCGGCGCGGGAGCGGTCGTCGCCTGGGATACCCGCGACGCCGTGCAGTACCCGACGCGCGGTTGGTTCAACCGCCTGGTGGTGACGCGCTTCATCGACGCGCTGGGCGGCGGCTACCAGTTCACGGCGACCGAAGCGAGCTTGGCGCGCTACCTGCCGCTCGGCGGCGGCAGCGTGCTGGCGATCGGCGCGCAGGGGTCGTTCCAGAATGGAGGCGATGTGCCGTTCTACCGCCTCAACCGCCTGGGTCTGCGCGGCTACTTTGAGGAGCGCCATCGCGACCGTCACGCGGTGCGCGCCCAAATCGAGCTGCGCTCCCAGCTCTGGCGCCGCCTCGGCGCCGTGCTCTTCGTCGGGGGCGGAGAACTGGCCGCCGCCGTGGATCGCTTGCGGCTCGACGAGACCAGCCCGATGGCGGGCGGCGGGCTCCGCTTCAACGTCGGCGGCGAGCAACGGGCCAACCTGGCGTTGGACATCGGCTTCGGCGACGGCGACCAGGGCGTGTACGTGAGTTTCGCCGAGGCCTTTTAGTTTCTCCGCGGGGGCGCTATCTTACCGGCCTGGCGCTGCGACGGCGCCGCGACCGCCTCGGCAAGGACAGACCATGGCCTACGACCCCGCGACCATCGAGCCCCGCTGGCAAGCGTACTGGGAAGCGCATCGCACCTTCCGCACGGAGGAAGGCGGCGGCAAGCCCAAGTACTACATCCTCGATATGTTCCCCTATCCTTCGGGCCAGGGCCTGCACGTGGGCCATCCCGAAGGCTACACGGCGACCGACATCCTGGCCCGCTACAAGCGCATGCGCGGCTTCAACGTGCTGCACCCGATGGGCTGGGACGCGTTCGGCCTACCCGCCGAGAACTACGCCGTCAAGACTGGCACGCACCCGGCCGAGACCACGCGGCGCAACATCGCCACCTTCAAGCGCCAACTAAGGCTCTTCGGTTTCAGCTACGACTGGGACCGCGAGATCGCGACGACGCACCCGCAGTATTACCGCTGGACCCAGTGGATCTTCACGATGCTCTACAAGCAGGGGCTGGCCTACGAGGCGGAGGTGCCGGTGAACTGGTGCCCCGCGCTCGGGACTGTGCTCGCGAACGAAGAAGTGGTCGACGGTAAGAGCGAGATCGGCGGCCACCCGGTGATCCGGCGGCCCATGAAGCAGTGGATGTTACGGATCACGGCCTATGCCGAGCGCCTGCTCGCCGACCTGGACGGCCTCGACTGGCCCGAGTCGATCAAGGATCTGCAGCGCAACTGGATCGGCCGCAGCGACGGCGCGGAGGTCGCGTTCCCGGTGAGCGGACAGGACCGCGTGCTGCGCATCTTCACGACGCGGCCCGACACCATGTTCGGCGCCACGTACATGGTCGTCAGTCCCGAGCATCCCTGGGTGGCCGAACTGGCGACCCCAGCCCAGCGCGAGGTGGTGGCGGCGTACTGCGAACAGGCCGCCCGCCGGAGCGACCGCGATCGGCAAACGGCCAAGGACAAGACGGGTGTCTTCACCGGCAGCTTCTGCCGCAACCCCGCGACCGGCCGCGAGATTCCGATCTGGGTGGCCGACTACGTGATGATGGGTTACGGCACCGGCGCCATCATGGCGGTGCCGGGCCAGGACGAGCGCGACTGGGAGTTCGCCGAGATCTTCGACCTGCCGATCGTGCGCACGGTGCAGCCGCCGGCCGATTTCGACGGCAAGGCCTATCTGGGCGACGGGCCCGCGATCAACAGCGGCTTCCTCGACGGCCTGGAGGTGGCGGCCGCCAAGGAGCGGATGATCGCCTGGCTCACAGAGCAGCGCCTGGGCGAGCGCAAGGTCAACTTCAAGCTGCGCGACTGGCTGTTCAGCCGCCAGCGCTATTGGGGCGAGCCGTTCCCGCTGCTGAAATTCGCCGACGGCACCGTTCGCGTGCTCGAACCTGACGAGCTGCCGCTGACCCTGCCCGAGGTGGAGCACTACAAACCCGCCGGAACCGGCGAGGGCCCCCTGGCTGCGAT
>JAQULN010000108.1 GCA_028718575.1 Candidatus Krumholzibacteriia bacterium
CACTGGTGCTACCGTTAGAAAAAGAAGCTGAGGTTGTTGGCGAGGATCGTGCTTTGGTCGATAAGGATCGTTCGGCTCACGATCTCGAAGCCCGATTCCTTTACCGTTCGCCTCAGCGTGTCACGACGTTCGCCCGCAAAGATGTCAAGCTGACGTTCTAGTCGGTTGCGATATACCAAGACTGCGTTGGAGATCTGATACTCGTCTGCTGACATGCCCGGGGCGATCATTACGTTGGTGATGAGGTGCCGAGTACGTGATGCAGGATTCTCAGACCAGCTAACGTCGGATGTAATCTTCCGAATTCGGCCCTTCATCATGTTGTAATCGTCGTCAAAATGGGCGTACTCACCAACACCGGAGTATTCCTGATCCGCTTCCCGCATACTTCGTGTGGTGCGGATCGGCATAAAGTACCGAATATCTGCTGCTAGCAAGCCGAACCATTCTTCAAAGCGACGATTATTGAGAAGCTTGGCTTCCCAATAATAAAACTGTTCGATCTCTTGTTGAAGCTCCGGTGCAATTGTGACTGGCTTCGATTGAAAGGTGTCGCGTGTATCTGTTGACATCAACATGGGGTAGCCCTTGTCGTTTAACTGCTAATAGGGAGGGTGTGGTCACGTAGGAGGAGCTATTCCGCAGCTACAGGAATGGCGGCAGGCGTCCCCGGTCCGGTCTCTCCCTCAGTCGGACGGGTGGCGTTGAGGGCTTCCCAGTTCTTCGACGTCATCATGCGCGCCCATTGTGCGTACATACCTCTGGCCGCCTCTTCGCTATATACGTAGCTGATCATCCCGGGGTAATCCGGGTCGTTATCAACGGCTTTGCCAAGACCCATTTCGATGTTGAACGGGCGGCTCCGTGCCTTATGGCCGCGCAGAATGTGCTGTATCTCGACCCAGTTCTCGCCGTCGTCCTGCTCGAACACGCCGCCTGCGGAAAAAGTTCGCAACGTTTGACGCCGGAATTCTTCTTTGATGTCTTCTGGGGCGTCGGCGTCGACAAGTGTGAAAGCCCAAACCTCTACCTCGTTCGGGCCGCGCGGATGCCACGCCCGGATGGTATTAATGCCGGGCAGGAAGGAGCAGGTCGGGAATACCGTCATGTGCTGAGCCATCACTTCGGTGCCGCGTTCGACGCTACCCAAACGTTCGGCGGCCTTTTCGGCTGCGGGGCCTTCGGTCATATAGCTGGTGATTTTCGGACCCATAATAGCCAGGAGTAGGTTCGGGTCGCCGATATAGAAGCCGGTGCCGTGCCCGCCCCATGGTGCGCGATACTGTTTACCGACGGACGGCGGCATAAGGTCCGTCAGTTCCAATCCCTCGGGCAAGCCAGCGAGAATTCCGGAAAGGTGCGAGGTGGTGCCGGCATGATACATGTCGCTACAGAACTGTTCGGCGGCAAACTTCCAGTTGCATGGGATCACCCACTTTTGGACGCCGGGAATCGCTTCCGTCCCCGCCTCGGTGCGATCCAGCATATGATCCATGTAAAACCGGGCATCGCCGAGATAGGTATTCAGGTCCGGAGCATCAGCATCCCAATTTGCAAAGATCAAACCTTTGTAGGTTTCGACCCGGGCCTGTAGGGGGCCCCAATCTGCCTTGTTAAGGCAGGGGAATGCCTCTTTCTCGAAGGGAACACTTACCAGATTCCCCCCTGTGTCATATGCCCAGCCGTGATAGGTACACGTGAATGCCTTGGCATTTCCAGCGTCGGCTCGGCAGATACGCATCCCACGATGCCGGCACTGGTTAAGGAAGACCTTTATACTGCCGTCCTTTTGCCTCACGACGATGACCGGGTCTTCTCCCATGTAATTGGTGACAAAATCGCCGGGCTTCTTCAGTTGACTCTCGTGACCCAACAGAAGCCACGATCGTCCGAAAACCCGCTCGAGTTCAAGCTCGTAAAGGCTTTCATCACTATATACCGCGGGGTTCAACCTGCCGGTTTCCTCATTAACCATGTCGAGGATCTGTTGATCGGACCAAAGCGATTTTGATTGAGGAGTGCTGGTGTTCATCGTACTTACCTTTCCTAAATCACATATATTCTAGTCATCATCGGTTTTGTAACGCAGGACAGAAATCGGCTCAGACCGAGGTTTGACCCTCTGCGTCGGAAAGGAAGTCCCGCACTTGTCGTGTGAAACCAGTAGCATGCTCGATCTGGACCCAGTGGCCGCACCGGCCAAAGACATGAAGCTGAGATGAAATAATAAGCTCGTGGAGGCGCAAAGAAGTCTCGAGCGGAACCACCTGATCGTCACGGCCATGCAGAATAAGCGTTTCGTGTTGTAAAGCTCGAATATCGTTCTCGGGACTGGCGAGCGCGCCAACCCACCGTTGCCGGGGTGACGGAAACATCGACGAAAAGGCTTCTTGGAAGCCGGGTCTGATACTGGCCTTAAACCGGAGTTCGGCAAGTTCGTCGTTTACCAAACTCCTGTCGTACGCGAAGTAATCCATGATTTTGCGCATATTTTCCGCGGACGGTTCATACCCCCAAACCGCATCAAGACCTTCTGTTATTTTAAAATCGACGCCGGCAGCCCCCATCAAAACGAGTTTCCGGACGCGCCCCGGAAACCTTATGGCAAAAGCCAGGGACAGCGCACCACCAAAGGAATTTCCAATGAGATCAACGCGATCGATTTCCATGGCATCCAGAAGGTCAACCAGATGGTTTACCCAAACATCGCGATCGTAGTTGATGTTTGAAGGCCGTTCTGTGAAGCCGAACCCCACCATGTCGGGAGCGATGACACGCCTGTCTATCGAAAGGGCGGGGATTACAGTGCGCCAGTTTGCCCATGCTGTGACGCCTGGCCCTGATCCATGGATCAGCACGACAGGAGGTCCCTCACCGACGTCATGAACGTTGGTCCTAATGCCACCGGCCTGGACGTATTTAGCAATTTCGAGATGCGCGCCGGACATGGTCAAGCACTGCCTCCGGCGCGCAGAAAAAATGGTGCTGCTACGGCCCGGGGTGGCCCCAGAGTTAAAGCTGGCGAGCACATCATCGTTACATTCATCAGGCATCCTCTCGGTCAGCACCATTGCGGCGTCCGTTAATATCGTTTTTATAGAAAAAAACGACTTTGCGCAAGCCAGAGATCGGGCTCCGTGGGAATCTCTACAGCGGTGTACGCTAAGCGATTTGGTGACGGCGGGGGGTAACGGGAAACAGGTCAGACCGTCCGAAAACGCATTCTGGGCAGATGCGAACTTGATCGGGTGCCAGAGGTGTCGTCGCTGACGCTGTTTTCGTCCCAAGTCCGCTTTGATAGCGCGAGAGCCGCGCCCTGGCTGCTGATAGCCGGCTTATAAGGGCGTTTCGGGCAGCCAGACGCGTGCCTTTCAGGCCTGCATGGCCTGCAGCATGGCGGGGATCCCGCGGATCGTGATGGCTCGCCTCAGATTGTAGGCGATCGAGGTGAGGCTGAACTCTGCGTTCACGCTTGCAAGCCCGCGCGTCAGGAACGCACCTTGATTCATCCACTGCTTGATCGAGCCGAACGGATGCTCGACCGTCTCACGGTGCCGGTCAAGGATGTCTGGGCGGGCAGCGATCCGCTCTGCCATGCGGTCGAGTACTGCCTCGCCTTCCCAGCGGCTGATGGTGCGCCGCGCGCCCGACGCGCATTGTGGCCTGAGCGCGCAGTCCTGGCAGGCCTGCCGGTTGCCGTAGCGGATGGTATGATGCCCGTCCTTCACAGAACGGCTGAACGGATCGAGTCGCTGGCTGGCAGGACAGATGTAACAGTCCTGCGCCGCGACGTATCGAAACGCGCTCTTGGCGAAATAGCCATCGTCGATGGCGGGGCCGCGCTCGGGTCGAGCGACATAGGGGACCACGCCTACAGTCTCGCAGGCAGCAATGTCCTCGCCTTTGTAATACCCTTTGTCAGCGACCGCTGCGATACGTTCGACGCCCAGCATCTCGCGCGCGGCGCCGGCCGTTTGCGCCAGCAATCCAAGGTCGCTGCCGGCGTTAGTGACGTGCTGTTCCACGATCAGCTTGTGCCGTGCGTCGACGGCGACCTGCGCGTTGTAGCCGACGCCGACCTTGGGGTGCATCGCCATGCCGCGAGAATCAGGATCGGTCAGCGACTTCTGGCTCTCGCCGCTGGCCACAAGCTCGGCCAGCATCGCTGAATGCCGCAGCCGGCGCTCGCGCATTCGCGCAATCTTCGCTGTCAGCACCGCGGCGCGTGCGGAGGCTCCTTCCGCCTCAGTCTCGGCCTGGTCGGCACGGTCGAGCCGGGTCACATATTCCTCGATCCGCTCATCGGCGATCGTGATCCACCCAGCCAGCTTCTGGCGAGTGAAGTTGCGCCGACGGCTGTTCACCGCCTTGAGCCGTGTGCCGTCCACCGCCAGCAGCTCCCGCCCGAACAGGTCGAGCCTGCGACACAGCAGCATGAACGACCGAAACAATGGCTTGAACGCGGCCACGTTGACGCGCCGGAAATCCGCGATCGTGCGGAAGTCCGGTCGCAGGCCACCCAGCAGCCACATCACTTCCAGGTTGCGTCCCGCCTCTGCCGCCAGGCACCGGCTCGACCGGACCCGGTTGAGATAGCCGTAGAGGTACAGCTTCAGCAGATCAGCAGGATCATAGCCGGGCCGGCCTGTCGCCTTGGGTCGCGCCCGGCCAAAACCAAGCTCGCCGAGGTCCAGATCGTCGACGAACGCCGCGATGAACCGCGCCGGGTTGTCCGCCGATACGTAGTCATCGACCGATGCCGGCAGCAACAGCATCTGATCGCGTGAAAGCCCTTCGATGTACCCCATGCCGGATCATATCGATCCGGCCGCCACGCTGGAATCCCTCATGACGTTTTCGGACGGTCTGAGGTGATTGTCGTGCTTGGCGTGTGACCAATGGTCTAGCGTCGCGAAAGCCGTAATATCCCGCGCGACAATCCCTGTCGGATCGCTACGGTGTGCGTCAATGTCCGATCGGGGGTTTGTCGCACATGCTAGTCGGTTACATGCGGGTGTCGACCAATGATGAGCGCCAATCGGTCGACCTGCAGCGTGACGCCCTGCTCGGCGCAGGGGTGGACGAGCGGCACCTGCATCACGATCGCGCCTCGGGCGCGCGAGATGACCGGCCCGGCCTCAAGACATGCATGGCCGACCTGCGCGAGGGCGATGTCCTGGTCGTTTGAAGCTCGATCGGCTCGGCCGGTCGCTGTCGCACCTGATCCGGATCGTCGAGGAGCTGAAACAGCGCGGGGTCGCCTTCCGATCGTTGACCGAGGCGATCGACACGACGAGCGTGCATGGCAGCTTCCTGTTCAACCTTTTCGGCACGCTCGCCGAATATGAGCGGGCGCTGATCACCGAGCGCGTCAACGCCGGGCTCGTGGCGGCGCGTCGACGTGGCCGCAAGGGCGGCAGGCCGCCCACGATCGATGCGGAGAAGATCGACCAGATTTTGGCGGCGTTGGAGGGCGGTGCCAGCAAGGCCTCGGTGTGCCGCAGCTTCAAGGTGCCGCGCTCGACATTGATCGACATGCTGAAGCGGACCGGATGGGCTGGGGCCGGGACCGCCGACAAGCCCGCAATCACCGGCTGAAGGAGCGGATCGCGGGCATGGCCTTCCTGGACGCTCAAGCGCGAGCGGTCCTGTTCGAGCCTCCCGACACCCACGAAGAGACGCTGGCGCGCTATGCGCTCACGCCGGAGGACGTCGCCTTCGCCAGGCGTCGTCGCCGATCGCACAACCGGCTGGGCTTTGCGGTGCAGCTGGCGCTGGTGCGCGATCTCGGGCGGCCGTTGCGCCCGGGCGAGACGATCCCGGCTGCCGTCCTGGATACGGTCGCCGACCAGATCGGCATCGATCCGGTCGTGTTCGAGCTTTACGCCCGGCGTGACGAGACCCGCCGCGAGCATCTGGCCGAGATCGTGGCCCAACTGGACCTGCGCACGATGCGCGAGCGGGATTACCGATTGTGCATCCGCGCGGCGGCGACAGGTGCTGTCGCCACGGAAAGGGTGAACCGATCGTACTCGCCGTGATCGACGCGCTGAAGGCCGCGCGCATCGTCGTCCCGGGCGCGGGCCTGGTCGAGCGACTTGCGCTGGCCGGTCGCGCCATGGCGCGACGACAGACGTATCGGCACCTGATCGCCGGACTTGCCCCGGCCACGCTCGCCAGCCTGGACGAGCTGCTCAGCGAGCGGAGCGGAGAACGAACCCTGCTCGGCTGGATCGCCGATGCGCCCGAAGGCGCCAGACCGAAGAGCCTGAAGGCGGTGATCGCGCGGCTCGAGGTCGTGCGCCGCGCAGGCATCACCGACGAACGGCGAAAGACGATCCACGCCAACCGCTACGGCGTCATCGCCAGGGAAGCGCGGATCCTTCACGCCCGCGAGATGCAGCGCTTCTCTGCCGATCGCCGCTATGCGACGCTGACCGCGTTCGTGATCGAGCGCCAGGCCGCGCTGACCGATCTGGCGATCGACCTGTTCGGCAGTCTGCTCGGCACCGCCGGCGCAAGGCGGAGTGGAGCCGCACCGAGCGGCGCCTGCGCGAGGCCGATATCCTGGCCCGTGTCGCGGTGGACCATGTGCGGCTCGGCCAAGCGCTACTGGCGGCGCGCGCGAGCGGCGCTGATCTCTCCGCGGCGATCACCAGCACGCTCGGATGGGAGGTGCTGGAGACCAGTGTCGCGGTCGCCTCGGGTCTCGTTCATCCCGACCGGCACGACGAGTTCGACGAGCTGGTCGATCGCCAGAGATCGTTGCGTGCCGTCGCCAGGCTCGTGTTCGCGGCGTTCAGCTTTCGGTCGTTCCGCCCGACCGATCAGATCCTTCCGTCGATCGAGCTGCTGCGGGCGGTGTATGGGGGCGGCAGGCTGCCGAAGACGGTGCCGCTGTCCTTTCTAACCCGCAAATGGAGACGCCGGGTTCGCTCAGGGAGCGGCGATCTCGATGTCCGCGCCTGGGAGGTCGCGGTTCTTGTCCATCTGCGCGACCGGTTGCGTGCCGGCGACATCTGGGTCGAGGGTAGCCGCGCCTGGCGCAGCTTCGAGGATTATCTCCTGCCGCGGCCGACCTTCAACCTGATGCGAGCCGAGGGTCGCCTGGGGCTCGCCGTACCGGACAGCTTCGATGCATGGCGCAAGGAGCGTACCGTGACGCTTGATGCCCGGCTGAAGGCAATCGCGCAGGCGGCGGCGGCCGATGCGATCCCTGACGCCACCCTTACCGACAAGGGGCTTTCGATCAGCCCGATCGCCACTTTCGCCCCGAAACCTATGCGACGGCAACCGCCGTGCTGGTCGATGCGCAGCAGGCCCATCCGTTCGCGGCGATATGGGGCGATGGCCATGTATCCTCGTCCGATGGACAGTTCTTCCCGCTGGTGGTCGCGGCGAGGCCAGCCTCGACTATAACGCCAAATACGGCAAGCGGCCCGGTGCCTCGCTTTACGGGTTCCTTTCCAACCGGTTCGCCTCCTTCTTCTCCCGGCTGATCTCGGCCTCCGAGAGCGAAGCGCCCTATGTGCTCGACGGGCTCGTCCACAATGAAAGCTCGATCGAAATACACGAGCATGCGACCGACACCGCAGGCGCGACCGAGACGACCTTCGCCATGTTCCACGCGTTCGGCTACCGGCTCATCCCGCGCATCCGCAACCTGGGCGATCGCCGGCTGTTCGTGATCGCCCCCGACAGCGCCTACGATCCACTCGACGCGCTGATCGGCGGCACGATCAACATGAACAGGATCGAGCCGCACTGGGACGAGGTGCTGCGGCTCGGCGCCTCGGTCGCCGCCGGGCTCGTACCCCCTTCAGTAATCCTCAAGAAGATCGCCGCGACGCCTCGCCAGAACGGGCTGTCGGTCGCGCTGCGCGAGATCGGGCGGATCGAGCGCTCGATCTTCATCTGCGACTGGCTCCTCGATCCCAAGCTGCGCCGGCGGTCCCACGCCATCCTCAACAAGGGCGAAAGCCGCCATGCCCTGGCGCGCGCCGTGTTCCTTCATCAGCTCGGCGAACTGCGCAACCGCGTCGCCGAGACGATGGCCTATCGCGCCTCGGGCCTCAACCTCGTCGTCAACGCGATCATCCTGTGGAACACCGTCTATCTCAGCCGCGCCGTCCGCTTCGTCCACGACCAGGGGACCACGATCCCCGATGCGCTTCTCGCCCAGGTCGCGCCGCTGCCCTGGAGCCATATCGCGCTGACCGGCGATTATTGTGGAACAAGATCGACCGCCCCCTCGAACGCTACCGGCCGATCCGCGCCAACCGCTTCAATCCGAAGAACC
>JAQULN010000109.1 GCA_028718575.1 Candidatus Krumholzibacteriia bacterium
AGCAAGGAGGTACATGCTGGACGCACGGCGCTATGGCCGCCATGGAAAGTAACCTGCTAATGACCGGTCAATGGGCGGCGAACGGCGAGAGCGGTGAGCCAAACCTGGCCGAGTACCATCTCGATTGGTGGAACGGCTTCAACCAGCACAACAATGACGATCTCGATCCACCATCGGGCGTCGGTCTTGTCGTGCACGAAGGCGGCGACTATCGGGTGACGACCGCCTATCTCAGTCGCGGCGAAGGAGCGGTGCGCGACATCGACGGCCAGTCGTTTACCACGCCGCCGCTTCGGTGGCATTTCGACTTCCACTACTACTATCCGCGAGCCGTCGAGTGGTTCGTTGCCGGCCGCAATCTCGAGAATATCGACACGATCAAAGAGCATATCATGGCGCATGGGGCCATCGGTACATGCATGTGCTATTCGTCACAGTACATTTCGGGCTACAACCATTATCAACCGCCCGAGAGCGAGGACGACCCCAACCATGCAATCGCGATCGTCGGCTGGGACGACAATAGATCGACGCAGGCGCCCGAAGGGCCGGGAGCGTGGCTCTGCAAGAATAGCTGGGGGACGAGTTGGGGTTATAGCGGCTACTTCTGGATTTCCTACTACGACAAGCACTGCTGTCAAAACGCGGAAATGGGGGCGATCTCCTTCCAAAGTGTCGAACCCATGCGCTACGATCACGTCTACTACCACGACTACCACGGTTGGCGCGACACCATGACTGATTGCGATCGCGCATGTAATGCTTTCGTTGCCGCTGGCGACCAGATGATTGACGCCGTGAGCTTTTTTTCGGCCGCCGACGAGGTCTTCTATGCGGTGACGATCTTCGACAGCTTCACTGGGGGCGAGTTCCATGAGACTCTCGCGGCCAAGACCGGATACCTGGCCTACTCGGGCCTGCATACGATCGATCTGGACGACCCGGTGGAACTGACCGCCGGCAACGACTTTTTTATCATGCTCGAGCTGTCAGCCGGCGGGCAGCCCTATGATCGTACCAGCGACGTCCCGGTGTTGTTGGGTGCCTCTTACCGTACTATCGTCGAGTCGACGGCAGCCGCAGGCGAGAGCTACTACTGGAACGGGAGCGCCTGGATCGATCTGCAGAATTACGACGATCCACCCTGGACCGGCACAGCGAATTTCTGCATCAAGGCTCTTGGCGTCGACGCCGGCCTGCGCGTCTCGCCGTCGGGCATGCAACGGGCCGAAGGCCCTGTGGGCGGACCCTTTGCTCCTGCGAGCTTTACGTACGAGTGCCGGTACCGCGGCGTACAAGCAGCCGAATACGAAGTGACACTGGCGCCGGCTGTGCCCTGGCTTGAACTGACTGGAGCGACCGCCGGCGTGCTGGGCGATGGCGAAACAGCAGTAGCCGCAGCGACGATCACCGCTGCTGCCAATGCGCTGGCTAGCGGCGCCTATGCTTGCGACGTCGTGTTCCGCAATCTCACCACCGGCGTGGGCGATACCAGCCGCCGCATCGTTTTGATCGTGGGCGACCACACCCAACAGGCGGTTTGGACTCTGGACACTGATCCCGGGTGGACGGGCGAGGGCCAATGGGCGTTTGGCGTGCCTCAAGGGCAGGGCGGACAATACGGCTACCCGGACCCAGCCACGGGGCATACGGGTACTCATGTGCTCGGTTACAATCTCGCCGGCGACTACCCCAACAATATGCCAGAACGGCACCTGACCTCCACGGCTATCGATTGTTCGCAGCTCTATTCCGTCGAACTGCGCTTCTGGCGTTGGCTCGGTGTCGAAACACCCGATTACGACCATGCCTACGTGCGCGTCAGCAACAACGGCGCCGACTGGGTGACCGTTTGGGCCAATCCGACGGAGATCACGGACGCGGCCTGGACGCAGGTGAGCTATGACATCTCGGCGGTTGCCGACGGTCAGCAGAGTGTCTATCTCCGTTGGACCATGGGGACGACCGACGTCGCCTGGCAATATTGCGGCTGGAATATCGATGACATCGAAATCTGGGGCGTCGCGATGGCCGCCACGGGCACCATTGACGGCGAATTGCCAACCGCCGTTGGGATCACGGGCGTGCGTCCGAACCCCTTCAATCCAAGCACTCGCATCGCTTTTACCCTACCGCATTCTGCGCACGTTCGGTTGGCGGTTTATGACCTGCGCGGCCGCCGGGTTGCGGTTCTTCTGGACGAACAGCAGCCGTCCGGCCGGTATGAGGTGACGTGGGATGCGCGGGCCGTTGATGGCAGTGTACTCAGCAGCGGCGTCTATTTCGTGCGCCTGGAGAGCGCGGGGCAGATCAGCAGTCGCAAGCTAGTGCTCGTGAGATAGGACGACGCGCTATCGAGCCGGCACCTGGCGTCTCGTCGACCCGCCGGCTGTGTTAGTCGTAGGCTAACCTTATAGTCTCGTCCACGAGGACGTGCTGTATGTGCTTCTGCCAACGACTGGATTGCCAAGTTCCCAACGCTCGATGGGTGCGGTAATAGTTCTCCGGAATAGGGTGCGTGCCGATCACTACCTCCAGCCCGAATTTTTCGGGAATAAACTCGCAAAAGGTTTGCAGCCGCGGGCAGGGCGGATAGCCGACGACCAGGCCTGTAGCCAAGTGAATGATTTCTGCGCCGTTCTTCTTCATCTCTGCCGGGGCATATTCCACGTTGCCGCCGGGGCATCCGCCGCAGGTTGTATAGCCGACCAAATCGACGTCTTCACCTCGATATAGAGCAAAGGCCCCTTCTCGATTCCGCAGCGCTCGCAAACACTTACCGCCCGCGCAATGGTGATATCGGCCGCAGATGATGATACCAATCTTTTTCATTTCACTTTTCCTTCGGTATGCGTGCGCCGAGTCAAGTTTGCGAACATTAGTCTCAGCCGGCGTGTCCGCATGTGGACGGTCTGATGGGTCGCGAACGCGTCCGTGTTGGCAGAAGCGTGTGATTGCCGGACCGCGGCTGCGTTTATTCTTTCGAAGACCACGAATTCTACCACGAAGCCGAGGAGGCGATCCATGAAATTGGCGCCGGTTGGTTCGCAAGGCAGGCGGCGGCTGTTCGCTGCGGTTGCGCTGGCTCTGTCCTTTCTGGCAGCCTGCGGCGACGACGACACAACCCGGCCAGACAGCGCGACAGACACCGGCGTCATCGGACCCGACGGCGGCACGGTGATCGGGCCCGGCGGTGCCAGGATCACGGTCCCAGCGGGGGCCCTGGATCGAGAGGTGGCGCTCACCGCGGCTGGGTTCACCGACGCGAGCGACCTGCCGCCGGGGGCGGTCTTGCTGCCGTTGGCGGGCGTTGTATGCGGTCCCGACGGGCTGACGTTCGCCCTGCCGGTCACCGTAACCTTCAGCGCGTGCCAGCCCTACGCGCCGGGCGCCAGCGTGCCTCTGCATGTCTGGAACGACGTGGCCGGCGGCTGGGCGGCAACCCCGTTCCAGGCGATCGTTCGCAGCGATGGTCTGACCCTCGACGCTGCCGTTACACACTTTTCGTTCTTCGGCGGCTTGCCAGGCAGCGACGCGCTGGCCGGTGCGATGGACGGTCTGCTCTGCAGCGGAGCTCCGCCGGCGGCGGTTCTGAGCGCGTTCCAAGACCAATTCCGTGCGCAGGTCGCCGCGCGGGGCGACCGCGGCGTCTGGGATCAGGAGTGCCAAGAAGTCGTCGGCATCCACTGGGATCTTCACGCAGAAAGCGGCGGCGCTGGCGCCGATATCATGGAATTGGAGGGAGAGACTGGCGCGCACTCGTTGATGGTGTCCTATGAGGTCGAATGCAACGTCGGGGATGGCGCTGGCAATGCTCTGGATGCGATTGTGACCATCCATTACGACTGCGCGTTGCCGGATCTGACAGTCGTTGCCGATCCAGCCGGTATTGAGCCCGGGGGGGCCAGTACGGTCACGGCCTCGCTGCATTGCGGCGGTCAACCGTTTCCCGGCCGGACCGTGCAATTCGAGTGCTTCGGTCCCGGCCAGGTTGCCCCCGATGCTTCTGTGACCAATCCGGTCGGACAAGCCCAAACCATGTATACCAACGACGGCGAGACAGGGGCGGCGACGATCCGCGCCTATCACGACGCGTGTGCGGGTACGGATCAGGCCGCGACTCTGACCGGCGAAGCGACCGTCGCGATCGGGGGTGCCTGGCAAGGTGTCTTGCGGGTCGCCTTTCAGCAAGACGTCGGCGAAGGACCGCTGGGCATTTTCCAGGACGCGGTCACCATCACCTTCGATTTCACCGTCGACCAAGGCGTGGTCGCGGGGGCCGGTACGCTGGTCCATGCCGCGCAAATCTGGCCCGGCGACGACGACTGCTGGGTTGCGAGCATCGATGCGCCTCCGTTTCCGGTCGTGATCGCGGGCACAGTCAGCGACCAGACGGTGCAGTTGCAGTTCATACCCGGCGGCCTGATGCCGCTCACGTTCGTGATCATGTGCGATCCCGACGATCCCAGTGAATATCCGTATCCAGGCCACGGTTGGCTCGAAGGCGCGATTCTGACCATGGACATCCAGCCGACACTGCTGTTGGCGGAGGGGGACACGGCTGCCGGATCCGGCAGTCAGGATTTCGGAGAAGACATTCCACTTACGTTCACCTGGAACGTGATCATCAATCGAGCGGAGAGCGGTCTGCGAGAGAGTAGGCCTTGATCGATGAAATCGCCTTTTGTTTGCATTACCGGCCTCGTTTGTTACGTTGAGATTTCACCTCTTCGTGACGACAGGGGCGGCGATGCGTTTCCCCAGGAAGAGATGCAGCCAGTGCGCCGACGATCTCGGCGGCGGTTCGGCCGCGGACTCGTCCGACCGCGAACTGTTGCGAACTTACCAGAGTGCGCCCGCAGCGGATGCCGGCCGGCGAGCTGTGGCGTTGTTACTGGGGCGCTATCGCCGGCGGGTCCTCGTTTGGTGCCGCCGGCTGATCAGAGACGCGGATCGCGCCGAGGACCTGGCGCATGACTCGTTGCTCGCCGCGCTGCGCGGCCTCGATCGGTATCAGGAGCAAGGAGAATTCGGCGCCTGGCTGTTCATGATCACGCGTCGCCGGTGTCTCAGCGAGCTGCGGCGCAGGCGATTGCCGCTGGCAGACGATGCAGTGCTTGAATTGATCGCCGACAGCGCTGCGCGGCCCGACGAGGACCTGGAGCGGAAAGGCCTGGGCGCGGACCTGGAGCGATTGCTGCGAGAGAACCTCGATCCGCTAGAGCAGGACGCTGTCTGGCTGCGCTGCTACGAAGGATTGTCCGTCAACGTGATCACACAGCGTTTAGCGATCACTGAGTCTTCGGGGGCGCGGGCGGTTTTACAGAGGGCCCGCCGTAAATTGCGACGCGCCCTGGCGATGCGAGAGGAGGAGACGCCATGACAGAGATCTGTTTGACGGCTGCCGAGTTGCCAGCGGTGATGGCACTGCCGTCGGATCATCCGCGCCGGCGCCACCTGGAAACCTGCCCTCACTGCCGCGCGCTGCGTCATGCTTTCGCCGAATTCCTCGACCCCTCCGGCGGCGACGATCCCGACCTCGACGACGCTGATGCGCGTCTCGGAGCGCGCGTCCAAGCGGCGCTCGACGAGCGTGCACATGACCGGCAAGCTGGGGATTGGAGCCGTTTCTTCACGCCGCGCGGAGCGCTGTTGGCCACGGCGGCGGTCGTCGTATTCTGCGCGGGGATTTTGGCGGTCCGCGAGGCTGTTCTCCGCCATGATGCGCGTCTACCAGAGGGTTTCGGCCTGGTGCGCGGGCCCGTCGCCGACAGCACCGGCACCCGGTGGTTGCAAACGGCAGCTGGATGGCGCCTGACTTGGGATTCGGCACAGAACGGCGTCCCTGTGTTGCAGGTCCTCGATGGCGATCTGTGCGAGCTTGCGCGCCGACCGTTCGACTCCGACAACATGACGAATCTCGTGCTGGACGCGCTACCTGCCGGAGCGGCGTATTTGCGGCTACTCTTCGTCGATGCCGGCGACACCGTGGCGCGCAGCGCCCTGATTGCGGCACAGCCGGCGAATCCTTGATATGAGAGGGTGGACCGGAATAGTCGTCGGTCTGATCTTTCTGCTTCCGCTCATTTCTCCGTTGAAGGCCGCGGCGCATGTTACGGCCGCCGTTCTGGACAGTCTCACGGCCTGGCACCATGCCAACCAGCCCGACCGCGTCGACAGTCTGGCCACAGCATGGCTGCCAATAGCGCGGGCAGCCGCCGACAGCGCTGGCCTGCGCTCGTTGCTGTTTGCGCGCGGTCGCACGCGCGCCGCGTTCGGGTTGGCGCGAGCAAGCGAGCCTGATCTGCGCGAGGCGCTCGCTCTGGCCACGGCCGCCGGCGACACGGGGGCCCGCTTGCAGGCGCTGCGGTGGCTTACCGTTTCGGTCAGCTTGCAGGGGCGTGTCGCCGAGGCTCTGGCCGCCGCTCGCTCGCTCGAAGCGCTGGCCTCGACGGCCCGAGATTCGACGCATCTTGGCTGGGCCTGGATCAGCATGGCCTACGATCACTACCTGGCCGGCCGCGCCGACTCCGCGAGCGCCTACTATGCGCGCGCCGGCGCGATTCTTTTGCGCGCCGGCGTTGTGCGCGGTGCGATCTGGGCTCGCAATGGCGAGGGGCTCGCGCGGCAACAGGCGGGCGATATTGTTGGTGCCGCGGAAGGCTTCCGCAGCACAGTAGACTTGGCGCGCGAGACCGGGGATGCCTTGAGCGAAGCCATGTCCTTGACTTTCCTCGGCCGCCTTGAACTGCAATTGGGGGATCCCGTCACTGCCGAACATCTGTTGTCCCGCGCGATCTCAATCCACGATCGCTATCAACACCACCGAGAAGGGTTGCTGTCGCGCATCGATCTCGCGGCCGCGCGCGGTATGGCGGGCCGTACCGATGCGGCCAAGGCGCTGCTCGACTCGGTTCGCGAGGCGGCTTCCACGCACGGCTTGACGGATCTGGTCGTGCTGGCGGCGGAGGAACTTGCCGACTTGTACCTCGCGGAACATCGTCCCGCCGCGGCCATCGCCCTCGCTCGCCAGATGCTTGCGCAGCCCGAGCTGCCGTCACAGCTGGCCGCGACAGAGCTCCGCCTGCGGTTGGCGCGGGGGCTGGCAGCGCGGGACAGCATCGATGCGGCGCTACGTGTTCTGGAAGAGGCGGCGACGGCGGGTCATGGCGCCCGTCTGCTGGCGCTGGCGACTGAGGCGCTGCGCGGTCGATTGCTGCTCAGGCGAGGTCATCCCGGGGCGGCACGGACGTTGCTCGAGCCGTTGCTGGAGACGGGCGACGAATCCGAGCAGGGCGATGAAGTTGCACGCGTGCCTGCATTGACGGTCCTGGGCCGCGCTCGCCTGCTCGCCGGCGATCCGGTAGGAGCGCTGCGGGCGTTCGACGAGGCGGTTGTGCACTGGGATACTCTGCGTTCGCGGACGATTGACCCTTTCTGGCGCGAGCGGCGCAGTGAGGCAGCCGGCGATCTCTTCGCCCACGCCGTGGCGATCAAACTACGCGAACCCGCCGCGCAATCGAGCGAAGAGCGCCTGGCGGCAGCCTATGCCCTGCTACAGCGCTACAAGGCGAGGACGTTGCGGGAGAGGATGTTGGGGCCGGACGACCGGTTACGGCAGGGTTCACCGCTCGTAGCGGCCGAGTCCGTCGTCACCTTGCCGCGGGTGCAGGGGGTGCTTACTGCGCGCGAGATCTTGCTCGATGCGGTGGTCGGGGTCGAAAACGGCACGCTCTTTATCGTAGCCTCCGATGCGGTTCTTGTTGTCGAGCTGCCGGCGCTGTCCCTCGCTGCCGCGAGCTTGTTGAACGCGGCGCTGCAAGCGCCAGACCTGGTTGACCCGCGCGCCGCGCAGCGTCTCGCGGCCGAACGGTTGGGCCCGCTCGATCCAGCGGCGCAACGACTGCTTGCCTCGGCGCACCGCGTATTCTGGTGTCCTGACGGCGATCTGCACGGCCTGCCCCTGGCGATCCTGGCCGGCGCGCCCGGTTGGTTGCCTCCGGAAGCGGAGATTTCGTTGATATCAGCGGCAGGCGTGCTGGTCCAGTTACGCGGGCACGTGGCATCGCCACCGCGGCCTGCGGCGGACCGGATGATCCTTGCGCTGGCGGGTAAGACCTCTGGACTTGCGACTGACTCCTTGACCGGCAGCGATGCTGAAACCGCCTGGCTCGCCGCCCATATGCGGGGAGTCTGGCGTGCAAGCACTCTGTCGGCTGCGGCCCACATGTGGCGACGCGCGCGAATCGTCCACC
>JAQULN010000110.1 GCA_028718575.1 Candidatus Krumholzibacteriia bacterium
CGACCGCCTGCTCACGGGCGCCCTGGCGCGGCGGGCCGTCACCCTGGCCGTGGCCGGCGGTTTGTTCGCGGCCAGCATTTGGGGGGTGCGCTGGCTCGGCGTCGAGTTGATTCCGGAGCTGAGCGAGGGCGAGTTCTTCTTCGAGGCGCAACTGCCCGAAGGAGCCAGTCTCGCCGCGACCGACCGCGTCCTGCAGCGCATGGAAGCAGCGGCGGCGGCCGTGCCCGGCGTGGCGCTGCACTATGCGACGGTCGGCAGTCGATTGGGTGCCGGCGGTCTTGGCGCCAACACCCGCTCCGAGAACCTCGGGCAGCTCAACGTGATTGTGGCCGACCGCGCGAACGCCGGACTCGAAACCGAGATCGCCGAACGGCTGCGCCGCGAGTTCATGCTATTTCCCGACCTGGAAACCGAGTTCGGTCGTCCCGCCTACTTCACCCTGAAGACGCCGATCGAGGTCCGGATATTCGGCGAAGACTTGGCGGTGCTGCGCGACTACTCGCTGGCCGTCGCGCGCCGACTCGAACAGGTTCCCGGGCTGGTGGACGTACGCTCGAGCCTGGAAGCAGGCAACCCGGAGCTGCAGATCGTTTTCGATCGCGAGCGCTTGGCCGCCCTCGGGCTGGACATGGCCGCCTTGTCGCAGGCGTTGCAGGATCGCGTCCAGGGCGCGGTGCCCACGCGGTTCCGCCTGGAGGATCGGCAGATCGACATCCGCGTGCGCAACCGCGAGGCCGATCGACGCAGCTTGGAAGATGTGCGCAGCCTGGTGGTGCCGGGGCCGGGCGGCGAGCCGCTGCGCTTAGTGGCTGTGGCGGACGTGCGCCTGGACCGCGGTCCAGCCGAGGTGCACCGCCTACAGCAGCAGCGGGCGGCGGTGGTCGGCGCGAACCTCGAACGCCGCAGTCTGGGCGGCGCCGTCCGCGACGTGCGCCAGGCTCTGCAGGAGGTGCCGCCGCCGCCGGGCGTCTCCGTCGATCTCGGCGGGCAGAACGAGGAGATGGAAGTCAGCTTCGCCAGTTTGCGGTTCGCGCTGCTGCTGGCCGTGTTTTTGGTCTACCTGGTCATGGCCGCCACCTTCGAGAGCTTTTTGCATCCGTTCATCGTGCTGCTTACCATCCCGCTGGCGTTGGTCGGCGTCGTGGCGGCGTTGCTCGTCACCGGCACGACGGTCACGGTGATCGTCTTGATCGGGGCGGTCATGCTGGTGGGGATCGTGGTCAATAATGCGATCGTCTTGATCGATACGATCAACCGTTTCCGCCGCGGCGGTCTGTCTAAGCGCGAGGCGGTGGTGCGCGCCGGCCATGTCCGGCTGCGCCCGATCCTGATGACCACGACCACCACGGTGCTGGGTCTGCTGCCGATGGCGTTGAGCTTCGGCCAGGGCGCCGAGCTGCGCTCTCCGTTGGCGATCACCGTGGCGGGCGGATTGCTGTTGTCGACGTTGCTCACGCTGGTGGTGATACCAGCGGTCTATATGATCGTGCCTTCGACGGTGCGCGCCCAGGCGGACGCGTAACCGCGATTCGCCGCGTTGGGGCCGGCCGGGCCGGGCTTGACGCGTCGCTTCGGCTTTGTATGCTGTCGGCGCCCCCGGGCGGTTCATCGATATCGTTCACGGCCGCTTCCAGGCCGCCAACCGGAGCACACTATGGACCTCGAACAAAAGATCCGCGCCTTCATCCTGGACAGTTTTCTGTTCACCGACGACCAGTCGGCACTGTCGAGCCAGGATTCCCTCCTGGAAAAGGGCATTATCGATTCTACGGGCGTCCTGGAGGTGATCGCGTTTCTCGAACAGGAGTTCGGGGTGGCGGTCGAGGACGAGGAGATGATCCCGGAAAACCTGGACTCGGTGGCCAACCTGGTCGCCTTCATCCAGCGCAAGCGGGCCGCGGCCTGAGCCTGTTCCTTCATTCGAGGACGCTTCCATGCCCAGCAAACCCCAGCGCCTGTTGCACGAAGCTCTGCCGCTCGTCGCCCAGGCGCATCCCACCAAGGTCGCCGTCATCGTCGGCGGCCGGGCGTACACCTACGCCGAGCTGGCCGAGCAGTCGCGGCGGCTGGCCGCCGCGCTGCAGGCTCGCGGCTTACAGCGCGGCGACCGGGTGGCTATCTACATGGACAACACCTGGTCCTGCGTGGTCGCGATCTACGCCGTGCTGCAGGCGGGCGGCGTCTTCCTGGTGGTCAATCCCCAGACCAAGGCCGACAAGCTGGCCTTCGTCCTGAACGACTGCGCCGTCAAGGTCTTGTTTTGCGATGCCCATCTGGCCTACGTCTACGACAAGGCGCTCGGCGACGTGCCGAGCCTGACGCACGCCATCGTTGCGGGCGGCGATGCGGTTTCGCCAGCCGCGGGCGCGGCGCCCCCGGCAGTCGAAGCCTGGACGGACGTCCTGGCCGGGGCTGAAGCTGTGCCGCGCGATGCCGGCACCATCGCGCTCGATCTGGCTTCGCTGATCTACACCTCCGGCAGCACCGGCAACCCCAAGGGTGTGATGCACACGCATCAGTCCATGCTCTTTGCCGCCGGCAGTTTGATCGAGTATCTGCGCATGGACGCCGACGAGGTCATCGTCAACGTCCTGCCGCTCGCGTTCGATTACGGCCTGTACCAGTTGCTCATGGCGGTCCAGCTGGGAGCGACCCTGGTGCTGGAGCGTTCGTTCACCTACCCCGCCGACGTGTTCAAGCGCCTGGAGCAGCACGGCGTCACCACGTTTCCCGGCGTCCCGACCATCTACTCGATCATCCTCGCCGCCCACAGCCGCAAGCCGCTCTCATTCCCGTCGGTGAAGCGGATCACCAACACGGCGGCGGCGCTGCCGAGCGACTACGTGCCGCGCCTGCGCGAGGTCTTTCCTAACGCGCTCGTCTTCAAGATGTACGGCCTGACCGAATGCAAGCGCGTGAGCTATCTGGAGCCGGAGCTGGCCGACCTCAAGCCGCGGTCGGTGGGCAAGGCGATCCCCGGCACCGAGATCTTCCTGTTGAACGCTGAGGGCAGACCGGCGGCTCCGCACGAGCCGGGCATCCTGCATGTGCGCGGCCCGCACGTGATGGTGGGTTACTGGAATCGTCCGGAGCAGTCGGCGCAGATGCTGTGCGCGGGCCGGCTGCCGGGCGAGCGGATCTTGCGCACGGGCGACTGGTTCCACACCGACGAGGAAGGATTCCTCTATTTCGACGGCCGCAGCGACGACATCATCAAGACCCGCGGCGAGAAGGTGAGCCCGGTCGAGGTCGAGAATGTGCTCTACGGCGTGCCGGGGGTGTTGGAAGCGGCCGTCATCGGCGTCGCCGACGATCTGCTGGGGCAGGCCATACGCGCCTACGTGGTCCGGGTGCCCGGCGCGGGTCTGCAGGAGCGCAGCCTGCGCCGCGAACTGAACGAGAAGCTGGAGAACTTCATGGTGCCGCGCGACATCATTTTCGTGGACAGCCTGCCGAAGTCTCCCAGCGGCAAGATTAGCAAGAAAGATCTCACCTAGGAGCGGTCATGGACCATCCGCTGTACCGGGAACTGCTGGCGGTGCTCGCACGCGATCTGGAAGTGTTGCCGGACAAACCCGACGAAACGCCGGCCAACACCCTCGCCTGCCTCTGGAACCTGGCCGCCGGGCAGCGGCTTGCGGTCAGCCAGATCGCGAGCACTCGACTTGCCGAGCTGGACGAACCGGCGGCGGCGGCCCTGAAGGAGTTGATCGCCCGGCGCCTCAGCGGCGTGCCGTTGGCGCATCTGACTGGCCGGCAAGATTTTATGGGGATCGTCTTGCAAGCCTCGGCGGCGGCGCTCGTGCCGCGGCTGGAGACCGAACTGCTGGGCTGGTCGGCGCTGGCTAAGCTCAGGGCCTGCGAGGCTGCGGCGCCCTGGGTGGTCGATCTCTGCACCGGTTGCGGCAACGTGGCGCTCGGATTGGCAGTGCATGCGCCTCACGCGAAAGTCTGGGGCAGTGACCTTTCCGCCGAGGCCATCGCGCTGGCGCGCGATAACGCGTGTTTCGTGGGCCGCCCGGACGTCGTCTTTTACGAGGGCGATTTCGCCAAACCGTTCGACTCGCCGGAGTTCCTGGGCCGCGTCGACGTGTTGACCTGCAATCCGCCGTACATTTCCAGCGGCAAGGTCGACACCATGCCGCACGAGATCCGGAGCTACGAACCGCGGCTGGCTTTCGACGGCGGGCCGTTCGGGATCGGTATCTTACAGCGCCTGCTCAAGGAGGCGCCGCGGCTGCTGAAGCCGGGCGGGTGGCTGGTATTCGAGGTTGGCCTGGGTCAAGGCGACGCCCTTCAGCAACGCCTGTCGCGCCTGGAGGCTTTTGCCGAGGTAGAAGCGTTCGCCGATGCAGACGGCGCGATCCGCGCTCTGGCGGCGCGCCGCCGTTCGGCGACAACGGAAGGAACGACCGATGCGCCGTGAGCTGTCGGCCGCGGTTCTGGACATTGATCCCGCGGCAATCTGCAACGAGATCGCCGTAGCGCTGCGCGAGATCCTGCGCACCGACCTCAACCGCCGCGGACTGGTCGTGGGCATCTCCGGCGGCGTCGACAGCGCCGTCTGCGCGGCTCTCTGCGTGCGGGCCCTCGGGCCGGGCAAGGTCTTCGGATTGCTCATGCCGGAGCGGGATTCGTCGAGCCGGAGTACGCAACTGGGCCGCACGCTGGCCGAGCAACTCGGGATCGAATTCGCGCTGGAGGATATCGCGCCGGCTCTGGCGGCCATCGGGTGTTATCGCTGGCGCGACGAGGCGATCCGCAGCGTCTTCCCTGACTACGACGGCACCTGGAAGCACAAGCTCGCGATTCGCGGCGGGCAGCAGGGCCGGGTCAACTACTTTGCCTTGATCGCCGAGACGCCGGCCGGCGAGACCAAGGAAGAACGGTTGAGTTTGCAGGCGTACTTACAGATCGTCGCGGCGACCAATTTCAAGCAACGCTTGCGCAAAACGCTGGAGTATTTCCACGCCGACCGGCTGCATTACGCGGTGGTGGGCACGCCGAACCGGCTCGAGTACGACCAGGGCTTCTTCGTGAAGAACGGCGACGGCTCGGCGGACGTCAAACCGATCGCGCACCTCTACAAGACCCAGGTCTACGCCCTGGCGCGTTATCTCGAGCTGCCGGCGGACATCTGCAATGCGGCGCCGACGACCGATACGTTCAGCCTGCCGCAAGGACAGGACGAGTTCTACTTCGCACTGCCATACCACAAGATGGATCTCGCCTTGTGGGCGCACAATCATCAGGTGCCGGCGGGAGAGCTCGCGGCGGCGCTGCAGATCGAGGCGCAGCAGGCGGAGTGGATCTATCGCGACATCGCAGTCAAGCGGCGGACGACGCGCTATCTCCATCAGCGGCCGGTCCTGATCGCGCCGCTGCCGGAGCTGAAGCTCTGATCGGGACGCTTCGCCAATCGCCGGGACGGACCGGCACAGGGGACACGATGGACGCCAAGGATCAACCCGCCGGCGGCCGCTCTGGCGCTTGGTGGCAGCCGTGGCAGGTGCCGCAGAACCACACCCTGCACGGCCGCCTGGGCCCGCTCGCGCTACAAGTCCACCACGTCCAGGGCGAATGGCGGATTGCGTCGACGACCTCCGTGGAACAACGCGAACCCACCTGCGCCGAGATCACCGTGCGGCCGGGGTGCGGCGACGCCGAACAGTGGGAACGCATCCTGTTGGCGCGCGCGGATTCCCAGCTCGCGCTCAAGCCATTGCTGGCCGACCGGCCGGTGGTGATTCGCCCGCGCCAAGCGATCGTTCTGCCCGGCGGCGAGGAGACCGTCATGTACATGTCGACACCGATCAGCGTGCGTTTGGAGGTCGGCCAGCCGCCGGTGGTCTTGCGCGAGGTTTCCAGCGTGCGATTGTCCGATACCTGGTTCGGGCCATCGACGCGCGAAGGCGAGTTATGCTACGCCGGCAAGACCGGCGCCCTGCACACCCTGGCGGAGGTGCCGCAGCGCGTCCATCGCGCGCTCACCCCGGTCCACATCCGCAACAAGGGGAATTCGCCGTTGCCGTTGGACAAGGTCAGTCTGCCGGTGCCGGTCCTGTCGCTATACGGCACCCCCGACGGTTACTTGTGGACCGAGGGGGTGACGCTCGTGCGCTCGGGCGAGTCGGACATGGCCGCCCTCAAGGTGGACAGCGGACCTCCCGCGTACGCAGGCCAGGTGACACTGATTTCCGACCCGCGAGCGCCGCAGGCGCGTGGCGGCCTGGTTCGCGCCTTCAGCCTCTTGTTCGGGGAGTGAGGCATGTTCGACCAACTGCTCGACAAGCTGTCCGGCGAGTCCCTGAGCATGATCGTACGCGCCTTCATCCTGGTCGTGCTGGGGCTCGTGGTTGCCGGCACCGTGTCGCGCCTGCTGCAGCGCTCGCTCGGTAAACGTCTGTCTATACATCACATGCAGCTTTTGCGCCGGATCGCATACTACGGATTGTTGACGCTGTTCGTGGCTTCGGCGCTGCGTGAACTCGGTTTCAGCCTGGCCCTGCTGATGGGCGCAGCCGGCGTCTTGACCGTGGCGGTCGGATTCGCGTCGCAGACGTCGGCCTCCAACCTGATCAGCGGTCTGTTTCTGATCGGGGAACGCCCTTTCACGATCGGCGATATCATCAAGATCGGCGGCACCACTGGCGAGGTGCTGTCGATCGACGCGCTCTCGATCAAGCTGCGCACCTTCGACAACCTTTTCGTGCGGATTCCCAACGAGACGCTGATCAAGAGCGAAGTCACGAACCTGACGCGTTTCCCGATTCGCCGCTTGGACCTGCCGGTCGGCGTCGCCTACAAGGAGGACATCGGCCGCGTGCGAGAGGTCCTGCTGGCGGTCGCCGACCAGAACCCGCTCTGCCTGGATGAGCCGGCGCCTTTGTTCATCTTCCTCGGTTTCGGCGATTCCGCGCTGGATCTCCAGTTCTCGGTCTGGGCCAAACGCGAGAATTTCCTCCCGCTGCGCAACGCGATCACCGCCGAGATCAAAGCCGCGTTCGATGCGGCCGGCATCGAGATCCCGTTCCCGCACCGGTCTCTGTATGCCGGCGAGGCGACGCGGCCGTTCCCGGTGCAGATCGTGCCGGGCCCCGCGGACGAGGAACAGCCGACGCGAAAGAGCGACCGATGACGCTGCCCGAACTCGCCATCCGGCGGCCGGTGACGACGCTGATGATCCTGGTCAGTCTGCTGACCCTCGGTGCGGTGGCGTTGAGCCGCCTGCCGCTGGCGTTCATGCCGGACATCGAAGAACCCGAGCTGTTCGTGCAGGTGAGCTACCCGAACGCTTCTCCCGAACAGGTCGAGCATATGATTGTGCGGCCGCTCGAAGATGCGGTCGGCTCGGTCAAGGGTCTCAAGTCGCTCTGGTCGCGCGCGAGCACCGAGGGCGGCCACCTGCGTCTCGGCTTCGATTGGGGCGCCGACCTGCATCTGGCCCGCGTGGAGATCTGGGAGCGGATCGACCGGATCCGCGGCGATCTTCCCGAGGACATCGGCGACATCGTGGTCAGCCGTTCCTGGTCGGGGCAGGGCGAAGAAATGCCGATCCTCGAGGCGCGTTTGTCCAGCCGCCGCGACCTCTCGGCCAGTTACGATCTGCTCGAACGCAAGATCCTGCGGCCGCTGGAGCGAGTGCCCGGCGTTGCCGCCGTGCGCCTGGACGGCGTCAATCCGCGCGAAGTGCGCATCAATCTGCGCCCGGAAGACCTGCAGCGGCACAACATCGACGTGCGGCAGATCAGTCGCCTCCTGCGCGGCAGCAACTTCGATCAGTCGCTCGGCCGCATCGACACCGGCGCCCAGCAGTTCATGCTGCGGACCGTCGGCACGTTTGGCTCGGCGGAGGAGATCGCGAATCTGCCGTTACGCGCGGACGGCCTGCGATTGCGCGACGTCGCCGATGTCCAGTACACCGAGCCGCCGCTAGAGTACGGCCGCCACCTGGACGGCAACTTCGCTATCGGCGTTACCGTCACGCAGGAGAGCAAGGCCAATACGGTGACGGTCTGCCGAGCGCTCGAGGAACGGGTCGCCCAGATGAACGACGATCCGGAACTCGAAGGCGTCAATTTCATGACCTGGTTCAGCCAGGGCGAGGAGATCACCGGCGCGTTGCGCGATCTCGCCTATACCGGCGTGTTCGGTTCGTTGCTTGCGTCGCTCGTGTTGTTCCTGTTCCTGCGGCGAGTGGCGAGC
>JAQULN010000111.1 GCA_028718575.1 Candidatus Krumholzibacteriia bacterium
CGAACACCGGACGACCGCGAAGATCCTGCTCGTCAGGTAGCGTGAGCCGGTTCTCGCCTGACGATGCCCCGGCGGAATCCTCGCCGGGGCATCGTCGTGAACAAACCCAACCGAAGGACGTGCCCATGCAGCCAGGCATGGTGGAACCACGCCAGACCACGGCACGCCGCTGGTTGGATCGCTTCGAGGGAGGGCGCAATCAGTCGTGGAACTGGCTCGCGCTCCTCATCGTGTGGATCGTTCTGCGCAACCTCCTGGAAGGGGTGCTCGAGCGGCCGGCGACGCTGGGCTTCGACTGGCGCGAAGATGTCTCCCTGGCCATGATGGTTCTGCACTTTCCCCTCTTCTACTTCGCGCTCTTCCTGCTGCTCTCGCTGTGGCTGCACCTGGTCTCCGGCCGGCCGCTCGGCAGGGTGGCGCGCGCTGTCGCGTTGGGCTACGCGGTGCTACTCGTGGTGCCGATCATCGACGCGCTGGTATCGGGTGGTCCCGGCTTCGAACTGCGCTACCTGACCGGCCCCGGCGGTTTTCTCATTCACTTCTGGCAGCCGTTGCGCGCCGTCGAAGAGGTCAGTCCGGGGCAGCGCGTCGAGATCGCGGCGGCATGCCTGCTGGCAGCTGTTTACGTCGCCGCCGCGCGGCGGGCAGCCGGGACGCGGCCCGCGGCCGGCCGGCCGGCCGCGTTGCTACGCGCCGCGGCCGCGGCGCTGGGCGTCTACGTGCTCGCGGCGGCGGTGGGGATATGGCCGGCGCTGCTGGCCCGCCTGGCCGCGCCGGCGCTGCCGACGGAGCTGACGCCGTACGAAACCGTTTACCGGATGGGCGGCCTGATCGGCGGTGAGAGCAGGCGCCTGGCGGTCGCGTTGTTGGTGCCGGCTCTGGCCGCGTTGCCGATCTTCCTGTGGCGGCTGCGCCCGGAGCGGTTCGCGCCGGTGCTGCGACGCCTGCCCTGGACGCGCCTGCTGCACTACTCGGCGGCGGCCCCGTTGGGCAGCTACCTCGGCTACCTGGTGTTCCGGGACTACGTGCCGGGACTCTTCGCCAACCCCCTCGACTGGGTCGCGGTGCTGGCGCTCTGGGCGGCCGTGGCCGCGGCCGTCCTGGCGGCCGTCGCCTGGAACGACCTGCACGACCGCGACGCCGACCGCATCAACGATCCCCGCCGGCCGTTGGTCTGCGGGCTCTTGCGGCCGGAAGCAGCCCGGCGGTGGGCCGCCGCGGGCTGCGTCATCGCCCTGTATGTGGCCTGGATCGTGTCCTACCCGGCCCTGCTTCTCGTGTCGGCTTGCCTGCTGTTGGCCTGGCTCTATTCGGCGCCGCCGCTGCGCCTGAAGCGGGCGCCGGGAATCGCGACCGCGACCTTGGCCCTGCTGACCGCACTCGCGGCGATGACGGGTTTTTCCCTCGTCGCCGGCGAGGCCGCCGCGTGGGCCTTCCCCCGCCGCGTGTTGTGGCTCCTGCTCGCGGGGATCACCCTCGGTTTCACGGCCAAGGACCTTAAGGACCGCGCGGGGGACGCCGCGACGGGCGTGGTCACCCTGGCCACCTTGCTGCCGCCCTCGCTCGCGCGCGGCTGCACCGCGGTGCTGGTGGGGGCAGGGTACCTGCTCGCGCCGCTGTTGCTGCCGCTCGGGTCGCACTTTACCGCGATCGCGGTGGCGTTCGCCGCGGTTGGGGTCGCACTCACGCTGCGTCTGCGACGGCCCGACGCGCCGCTGTTACTCTCCTTCGTGGTCTTCGCGTTGATCTTGGCGGCGTTGCTCAACGGGCGGGCGGATATGCTACGGGATCGCCCGCCCGATGGCCGGTTGGCCGCCCATGGCGCGATCGTGCAACTCGAGCGCGAGGTGCTGCTGATCGACCAGCTGGAGCGGGCCGGACGATCGGTCGCCGCGCGGCGCGAGGCGGCGGCCGTTCGCGTCGTTGCGCTGCCCGCGGACGCGGCGCCGCCCGAGCGACTGGACGTGCTGACCAGCCGCCTCGCGTCTCCGGCTCAGGCCCGAGCGGCGTCGGCGCGGCTCGTCGCGCGGCGACCGCTGCGGCCGTTGCACTGGGACCTGCGCTTCCGAGCGGCGATGCTGGGTGGGGGGCCGGACGCCGCGGCGGCGGTCGCGCGGCAGGCGCTGGCGCGCCTGGTCCGGCCGGGGCAATTCCTGGCCAACCTGGCGGGCCTCGAGCTGGAGGCGGCCGGGGCGTCGGCGCAGGCGGCGCGGTATCTGGCCGGCGCGTTCCTCTTCCATGTCGATCCAGGGTTGCTGCGGGTTCTCTGGGGCGACCTGCGGCTCTTCGAGGGGCGCGTGCGCGACGCCGCGGCGGCCTATGGCAGCGCGCTAGCCTGGGCGCCGCGCTCGGCGGACGCCTGGGCAGGACTCGGCCGCGCCGAGCATGCGTGGGGTAGGCTGCTGGAGGCGCTGGCGGCTTTCGACCGCGCTGGCGCGCTCGACCCACGCGATCCCTGGATCACCAACAATCGGGGCGTTGTCCTGCGCGAGCTGGGTCGGCTGGATGAGGCGCTGGCCGCCTTCCGCCGGGCGCACGACCTGGCGCCCGGCTTGCCGGAGGCGGCGCTCAATCTGGGCCTGACCTGCGAGACGCTGGGCCAGGTCGACGCAGCGCGGTCCTGGTTCGCCATGGCCCTGGAGTTGCGGCCGGGATGGGGGCCGGCCGCGGCGGGGTTGCAGCGGTTGGGGGAGCGGTCGTCGGGGTAGCGGCGGCGCGCTGGCCGCCGCCACGCAGCGCCCGCTACAACCCCCTCGCCCCGAGCCACCGCTCGCACTCGATCGCTGCCATGCACCCCGTGCCCGCCGCGGTGACACCCTGGCGCCAGATGGGGTCCTGCACGTCGCCGCAGGCGAAGACGCCCTCGACACTGGTCATGGTGCGGTCGGGTTTGGTGACGATGTAGCCGTTGGCGTCGAGTTCGAGTTGGCTCCGCAAGAAACCCGTGTTCGGGTCGTGGCCGATGGCGATGAAGCACCCGGTGCAGGGGATCTCGAGGTCGGCCTCGCCCTTGGTCGACGCGGTGAGCACGCCGCGCAGCATGCCCTGGTCGTCGGCCAGGTACTCTTTGATCGTCCGCGACCAGGCGACCTCGATGTTCGCGGTGTTCAGCGCCCGCTGCTGCATGATCGCCGAGCCGCGCAGCTCGTCGCGGCGGTGGATCAACGTCACCTTGCGGGCGATGTGGGCGAGGTAGGTGGCCTCCTCGAGCGCGGTGTCGCCGCCGCCGACCACGACGACGTCTTGGCCGCGATAGAAGAAGCCGTCGCAGGTCGCGCAGGCCGACAGGCCCTTGCCCTGGAAGGCCTCCTCGCCGGGCAGGTGCAGGTAGCGCGCGGTCGAGCCGGTGGCGATGATCACCGCCGGCACCTCGTGCACCGCTTCGCCGGCGGTCACGCGGAACGGCCGCCGGCTGCAGTCGATGGCGTCGACCTGCCCGCGCTCGATCACCGTGCCGAAGCGCTCGGCTTGCGCGCGCAGCTTCTCCATCAGCTCCGGCCCCAGGACGCCCTCGGGAAAGCCGGGAAAGTTCTCGACCTCGGTCGTGATCGTCAGCTGTCCGCCCGGCTGCAAGCCCTCGTAGAGCAAATTCGGGATATTCGCGCGGCTCAGATAGATGGCGGCGGTGTAGCCGGCGGGGCCGCTGCCGGCGATGATGACTTTCGGCGCAGACTGGCTCATGGCGTCTCCTGGGTAAGAAACCGGGGCTTGGCGCTGGTGCAAAGGCCATTGGTAGGAGATGGACGGCGGCCTGTCAACTAGCGGGAATCCCGGCGCGGATCCCGGCCCGCGGTTCGATCCGGGGCGCCGGGCCGGCGCGAAGCGCCGGCTTTCTGCCTTGACTATTGGGGGCAAAGGTACTAGTTATAACCGCTTGTGATTCTGGCTGCCGGAGGCGACGGCCCCTGGCTTGTGCCGGCGGATCGGTCCGTCCGGCTGTACACCATTTGGAGAGACAAGAGCATGTACGCGGTCGTCAAGATCAAGGGCCAGCAGTTCCGGGTTCGGCAGGGGCTCAAACTGCAAGTGCCGTTGTTGGAGAACGAGGTCGGCGCCGCCGTGACCTTCGATGAAGTTCTGCTGTTGACCGACGGCGATGCGGTGCAGGTCGGCACGCCGCGCGTCGCGGGCGCGAGCGTGGCGGCCGAGGTGCTGCGGCACGGTCGCAGCCGCAAGATCGTCGTTTTGAAGCGCAAGCGGCGCAAGAACTACCGGCGCAAGAAGGGGCATCGCCAGGATTTCACTGAGGTCAGCATCACCGGGATCAACAGCTAACGGCCGCCGGCGGCGGCGGCAGCGGGACAGGAGCGCTGAGATGGCTCATAAAAAAGCAGGCGGCTCGACACGCAACGGCCGCGATTCCAACCCCCAGTACCTCGGGGTCAAGCGGTTCGGCGGCCAGGCCGTTACCGCGGGCACCATCCTGGTCCGCCAGCGCGGCACCAGGATCCATCCGGGCCGCAACGTCGGCCGCGGCGGCGACGACACGCTCTTCGCTCTGATCGAGGGCACCGTCGTCTACGAGGATTTCGGCAAGAACCGGAAGCGCGTCAGTGTGCGACCCAACTAGCAGCGAAGCGGCCGTCCAGCCGCGCCGCGACCCGCCCCTCGCCAGGGGCGGGTTTCTTTTTGGCCGGCGCACGGCTCCGGCCGGCGCCGCCTCCGGCCGACGGGGAGGAGCATGAACGCGCGCGTCCTGGTTGTGATCCCTGCCCGCTACGGCTCCAGCCGCTTCCCGGGCAAGCCTCTGGCCGACCTGTGCGGCAAGCCGCTGGTGGTGCGCACGCTCGAGCGCGCCGCCGGCATGCGATCGGCGTCGGAGGTTCTTGCGGCCACCGACGATCCGCGCATCGCGGCCGCGGTCACGAGCGCGGGGTTTGCCTGCGAGATGACGGGCGACCATCCGACCGGCACCGATCGCATCGGCGAGGTCCTCGACCGGTATCCGGCGGACATCGTCGTCAACTTGCAAGCCGACGAGCCGTTGCTGGAAGCCGAGATTGCGGACCGGCTGGTGCTGGCGTTGCAGGAAGACCAGCAGGCCTCCGTGGCGACCTGCGCGCATCCGTTCGGACCGGACGATGACTGGGCGGCGCCGCACACGGTCAAGGTCCTGGTAGACCGCACCGGGCGCGCCTTGTACTTTAGTCGCGCGCCGGTGCCTGGAGTATTCCCCGGCTCGACGCCGGGTTCCGCGCCGCGCGACGCCGCCCTGCGTCACGTGGGGATCTATGCCTGGCGCGCGCCGGCGCTGCGGCGGTACCTCGCCTGGCCGCGCGGCTGCCTGGAGCAGATTGAAGGCCTGGAGCAGTTGCGCGCTCTGGAGAACGGTCTGGTGATCAAGGTGGTCACCGTTGCGGCGCAGGCGGTGGGCGTCGATACGCCGGCCGATCTCGAACGGGTGCGCGCGATCTGGCAACGCAACGCCGCGGGCGGCCGCGCCGCCGGCGACGCGGGAAGGAACGGTTGATGGCCAAGCACATCTTCGTCACCGGCGGCGTCGTCTCGGCGCTGGGTAAGGGCATCGCGGCGGCCAGTCTCGGCAATCTGCTGACCGCGCGGGGTCTGAAGGTCGTGCTGCAGAAATTCGACCCGTACTTGAACGTCGATCCCGGGACGATGAGCCCCTACCAGCACGGTGAGGTCTACGTGCTGGACGACGGCGCCGAGTGCGACCTGGACCTCGGCCACTATGAGCGTTTCACCGATGTCACACTGACCCAGGACAACAATCTGACCGCCGGCAAGGTCTACGAGGCTGTTCTCTATAACGAACGTAAAGGCAAGTATTTGGGGCGCACGGTGCAGGTAATTCCTCACGTGACGGACGAGATCAAGCGCCGCCTGCGGCTGCCGGCCGCCAAGGATTCGGCCGTCGACATCATCATCACGGAGATCGGCGGTACGGTCGGCGACATCGAATCCCTGCCGTTCCTCGAGGCGATTCGGCAGTTGCGGTTGGAATCGCCGCAGGCCGACACCTGCTCGGTCCACTTGACGCTGGTGCCGTATATCGAGGCCGCCGGCGAGATCAAGACCAAACCGACCCAACATTCGGTGGCCGAGCTGCGCTCGATCGGCATCCAACCCGATTTCTTGATCTGTCGCGCCCGCCAGCGCATCGGCGATGACGCGCGGCGCAAAATCGCGCTCTTCTGCAATTTGCCGCCCGAGTTCGTCTTCGACGGCCAGGACGTGCGGTCGATCTACGAAGTGCCGCTGAACTACCATGCGCAGCGGATGGACGACCTGGTCTGCCAGCGGTTACAGATCGAAGCGCCGCGGGAAGCCGACCTGACGGACTGGGAGCGGATGACTCGAATCATCCTCGATCCGCCGGACCGCGTCCGCATTGCCATCGTGGGCAAGTACATCGAGCTGAAGGACGCCTACAAGAGCATCAGCGAGAGCTTCGTCCACGCCGGCATTCCACATCATGTGGGCGTGGATCCGGTCTGGGTCGACAGCGAGAGCCTCGAAGGCCGCGATGTCGGCGAGCGCAAGTTCGCCGAGGTGTTTCGCGACTGCCACGGTGTGCTGGTGCCCGGCGGCTTCGGCGACCGCGGCATCCAGGGCAAGATCAACGCCGTCCGCCACGCGCGCGAACAAGGTCTGCCGTTCTTCGGGATTTGTCTGGGCATGCAATGCGCGGTCATCGACATCGGCCGCGATCTGGCGAGCCTGGACATGGCCAACAGCTCGGAATTCGACCCGGCGACGCCCCACCCGGTCATCCACTTGATGGAAGATCAACAGTACATCGAGATGATGGGGGGAACGATGCGTCTCGGCGCCTGGCCGTGCGTGATCGCTCCCGGCACGCTGGCTCACCGCTGCTACGGGCAGACCGAGATCAGCGAGCGCCATCGCCACCGGTATGAACTGAACAACGCCTACCGGGAGGCGCTGCAGCGGGCCGGCCTGGTCTTTTCCGGGACTTCGCCCGACGGCTGCCTGGTGGAGATCATGGAACTGGCGGGGCATCCGTTTTTCCTGGCGGTGCAGTTCCATCCCGAACTGAAATCGCGGCCCGATCGGCCGCACCCGCTATTCCGCGGTTTCGTGGGCGCGGCCGTCGAACACCAGCGAGCGGCCCGCGCGCCGCAGCAGCAAGCTTGATCCGCGGCCGGACCGACCAAGGAGGCTGACATGCCCGTCGCCGCACCGGTGACCATTGCCGACGTTTTAGTCGGTCGCGGGCAGCCGCTCTTTGTCATCGCCGGGCCCTGCGTGCTTGAAGATCCCGCCGAAATGCTCGCCACGGCAGCGCACCTGGCCGCCGTCTGCCGTCGGCTGGGTCTCGGCTATTGCTTCAAATCGAGCTACCGCAAAGACAACCGCACCAGCGGCACCAGTGATCGCGGGCCCGGTGCGGACGCAGGTCTCGCCCTGCTGGCGCGCATTCGCCGTGAGACGGGCGTGCCGGTGCTGACCGACGTCCATGCGCCAGCGGAATGCGCCCCGGCTGCGGCGGTCGTCGACGTGCTGCAGATCCCCGCCTTTCTCTGCCGCCAGAGTTCGCTGCTGGAGGCAGCCGGCCGCACCGGGCGCGCGGTCAATATCAAAAAGGGGCAGTTCGTCGCGGCCGAGGACATGGCGCACGCCGTGGCCAAGGTCGCGGCGGCGGGCGGCGAGCGCATCCTGCTCTGCGAGCGCGGCAGTTTCTTCGGCTACCGCGATCTGGTCGTGGATTTCCGCTCGATCAAGCGCATGCGCGACCTCGGTCGACCCGTGGTCTTCGATGCCACGCACTCCGTGCAGACGCCGGGTTCGACGGGCGCGGCGACCGGGGGCGTGCCCGAGATGATTCCACTGCTCGCGCGCTGCGGCGTGACGGCCGGGGCCGACGCCGTGTTCCTCGAAGTGCATCCGGAACCCGTCCGCGCCCGGTGCGATGCCGCGAGCCAGTTGCCGCTCGAGCATTTCGAACCGCTGGTGCGGCAGCTTGCGCGCCTGCGCGAATTGCACAACCAGGAGGAAACCTGATGAGCCGGGGCCGGTTGCTGTCCGCTGCCGCGCGCGAGCGCCGCGCGGTGCAGGCGCGCGTCGGGCGCGTGCTGACCGAGCGTCTGGCCGCGGTTTCCTTGCTCGTCGTCGACTGCGACGGCATCTTGACCGACGGCTCGCTGTACTACGGTCCCGACGGCGAAGCACTCAAGGTCTTCGACGCCCGCGACGGGCT
>JAQULN010000112.1 GCA_028718575.1 Candidatus Krumholzibacteriia bacterium
AGGCCAAGCTGAGCTGAGCGACGAACCCGAAATAGGGCCCGATGCCGATCAAGGGCTGCATGATGCTGGTGCCGAACCCCAGCAAGAAGCTCACGACCGCCGGGCAAACCACCAGGAAAGAGAACAGCACGCCCAGGTAGAAGAGCAAGGTGCTGGCGACCAACAGCGGGGTGACGACCCGCCGTTCGCGGCGGTAGAGTCCCGGCAGAATAAAGCTGTAGAATTTCCAGAGGATGAACGGCAGCACCAGGAACAGACCGCAAACGCCGGCGAGCTTGAGCCGCGTCAGAAAGGCCTCGTTCGGACGGGAGAAATAGACTCCGTGTTCCGCCAACGGCCTTACCAGCACATCGAGCAGCGGCGCGGACCAGAACCAGCAGAGGACCGACGCCACCAAGCCGGCCAGCAGGCTGTGGATCAAGACCCGCCGCAGCTCTTCCAGATGGTCGAGGAATGACATGGACGCCGCCGCGGTATCGCGTTCGGCTTCGGTCACGGCTGTTCTCCCCGTGCCGCCAGCAGTTGCCGCAGCAGTTCCAGGAACTCGCCCGCATCCTGGAAGCTGCGATAGACCGAGGCGAACCGCACGTAGGCGACGTCATCGACTTCGCGCAACCGATCCAATACCATCTGGCCGAGAACCGCCGTCGGCACCTCGCGCCGGCCGGACTTGGCCAGCTCATGTTCGATACCGTCGACGATGATCTCGATCTGTTCCAGCGAGACGGGCCTCTTCTCGCATGCTTTGGCGATGCCGGTCGTGATGCGCGCGCGGTCGTACGCCACCCGGCGGCCGTCGCGCTTGATCACCAGGACCGGGCGGGTCTCCCACGCCTCGTAGGTGGTGTATCGTTCGCCGCAGGCCAGGCATTCGCGCCGGCGCCGGACTGCGCGGCCTTCGCGGACTGCCCGCGAATCGATGACCCGGTCGTCGTCATGGCCGCAACGTGGACACTGCATGTTCCGCCTCCGGCGGCGCGCCAGCCAGCGTCAGCCACCCGGTCGGAGGCTGTCGCCGCGAGCGGCGTCACCCGAGTTCAGGATACAGCGGGAACGCGCGGCAGAGTTCCAGACTCTCCGCGCGCAGCCGGGCCAGCGCCGCGGCGTCGCCGCGCGCCGTTACGGCGCGATCCATGATGTCGGCGATGCGCTCCATCGCGGCCGGCCCCATGCCGCGCGTTGTCAACGCCGGAGTCCCCAAGCGCACGCCGCTGGCGACGGCGGGGCTCTCCTCGTCGAAGGGCACCGTGTTTTTATTGCAGGTGATGCCGACTTCTTCCAGCAATTCCTCCATCGCCTTGCCGGTCATGCCGCGCGGCTTGCAGTTGACCAGCAGCAGATGGTTGTCGGTGCCGCCGGACGCCAGCCGGAACCCCTTCGCCAGCAGCGCGGCCGCCAGGGCTTGCGCGTTGTCCAGGGTGCGTTGGGCGTAATCCCGGAACGACGGCTGCAAGCACTCGTGGAAGCAGACGGCCTTGGCCGCGATCATATGCATCAAGGGACCGCCCTGGATGCCCGGGAAGTTCATCTTGTTGATCGCCTTCAGGTGTTCCTGCTTGCACAGGATCAGACCGCCGCGCGGACCGCGCAGGGTCTTGTGGGTCGTGCTGGTCACGACATCGGCATGCGGCACCGGGCTGGGATGGACCCCGCCCGCCACCAGGCCGGCGATGTGCGCCATGTCGAAAACAAACACGGCATCGACTTCAGCGGCGATGCTGCGCATGGCGGCGTAGTCCCAGGTGCGCGGGTAGGCGCTGGCGCCGCCGATCAGAAGTCGCGGGCGTTCGCGTTTGGCTTGCTCCCGCAGCTTGTCGTAGTCGATGACCTCGCTGCCGCGCTCGACTTCGTAGTGGATCGCCTGGAACATCAGGCCGGAGAAATTGACCGGATGCCCGTGGGTGAGATGCCCGCCGTGGCTGAGGCTCAGCCCGAGGATCTTGTCGCCCGGTTTGCAGAACGCCAGATACGCCGTCATGTTCGCTGTCGAACCGCTGTGGGGCTGCACGTTCGCGCGATCGGCGCCGAACAACTCGCAAGCGCGCTGCTTGGCCAGATTCTCGGCCTCGTCGACATGCACGCAACCGCCGTAGTACCGCTTGCCGGGATAGCCCTCGGCGTATTTGTTGGTCATTACGCTGCCCATGGTGTCGAGCACCGCGCGGCTGGTGAAGTTCTCGCTGGCGATCATCTCCAACTGCTCGCGCTGGCGACTCAACTCAGCGTCAAGCACGCGGGCGATTTCGGGATCGGTCTGGCGGACGGCGTCGTACATCGGTCAACCCCTCTGTTTAGTTCTTGGACCGGGCCTCGTAAGCTGTGATCATCTCGACGCGGCGCTTATGGCGTCCGCCCTCGAATTCGGTGGCCAGGAAAGACTCGGCGATCGCGACCGCGGTCTCCAGCGGGGTGTGATCGCCGCCAAGGCACAGGACGTTGCAGTCGTTGTGGCGGCGGATCTGGCGCGCCGTCTGCACGTCGCCGCACGGCGCGGCGCGCACGCCGACGACCTTGTTCGCGGCGATTGCCATGCCGATTCCCGAGCCGCAGACCAGGATGCCGCGCTGAGCGCGACCGTTGGTTACCAGCTCTCCCACGGCGAACGCCGCTTCCGGGTAATCCGACGACGCCGCGGCCGGACAGCCGCAGTCCTGCAGCTGATGGCCGCGCGCCTGAAGTTCCGCGATCAAGTACTGCTTGAGATGCTGACCACGATGATCCGAACCGATCGCGATGATCACAGGTTGCCTCCCGCGGTGTTACCAAAGGTTGGTGTCCAGTCCCGCAGCAATCGCTCGAGTTGATCCGCCGTGTTCCGATACGCCGCTACAGTCTCGCCGAAGGGATCGGTGATCTCTTCGGCCGCCGGGATAGGACTATCCGTCAAGTCCTGGTTCGGGCAGCCCAAAAGGCCGATGCGCCGGGTGTTCGACTCGCCGAGTCGCTGTTGCAGGGCCGCCACGTGGGCGCCCGTCATCCCGATCAACCAGTCCGCCTCCGCCGCCAGGTCGGCATCCAGGCGGCGGGACCGATGCGAGCCGAGATCGAGACCGCGCTCGGCGGCCACAGCGACCGCTGCCACCGCTGCTGGCTGGCCGGTGGCAGCGCGCAGACCGGCCGACCGGAACACGGTCCCCTCCGGCCAGAGTTGCTGCGCCAGGGACATCGCCAGCGGACTTCGGCAAGTGTTGCCAGTGCAGACGAAGACCACCGTCAGGGGGGCCAAGCGATCGCCTCCTCGGGCCATGCCGCCAAATTAGACAGCTGACCGCGGACCGTCAAGGCGGCCGGGCTTCGTAACCGCCAGCCACCGAGTCGCCTAGCCGCGATCCGACCAGTCTGGCAGCGGCAGGGGACCCGGTCGCACCAGAAGCGGCCGGCCGCCGGTCAAATCGACCAGCGCCGACGGCATCGCCGCACCGCCGTCCGGTACGGCGTTCCATCGCGGGACAGCGGGGAAGAACGCCGCCGCCGCGGCCACGTCGACGGGCGCAGGCTGCCCCGCCGGATTCGCGCTGGTCGACGCCAAAGGCCCGCTGAGCGCTAACAGATCGCGCAGCGTAGACCATGCCGGCACGCGAAGCGCGATCCCGCCGGCCGGCGTAACGACCGGCGGCGGCAATGTCGTGCCGGCTGGGACGACGAACGTGAACGGACCGGGCCAGCAACGCCGCACGAAATCCGCCGCCGGCGGCGGGAGCGGCGACGCCAGAGCCAAAGCTTCGGGGATCGTCGCCACCAGAATCAAATAGGGTTTAGCTTCCGCGCGACCTTTCAACGCGGTCAACGCGGCGAGCCCGCGCGGTCGGTCCAAGCGCGCATGCAGCCCGGGCACCGTGTCCGTCGGCAACAATACCGCTTGGCCGCGATCCAGACAGGTCAACACGTCCGCGGCAGCGAGGCCCTTATCCGCCGCGCTCATCGGCCGCCCTGGGCGAGGTCCTCGCGGTAGGCGGCCAGGGCTGCCGCGATCGCCGGATCGCCGAGCGCCAGGATCCGCGCCGCCAGCACCGCGGCGTTGCGCGCGCCGGCCTTGCCGATCGCTACTGTGGCGACGGGCACGCCGGGCGGCATCTGAACGATGGACAGCAGCGCGTCCAATCCGCCCAGTGCACCGACCGCCACCGGCACGCCGATCACGGGGCGCAGGGTGAGCGACGCGACCACACCGGGCAGGTGGGCCGCCATGCCAGCGACAGCCACGAAGATGTCCGCCCCGGCCGCCTCGCTCTCGCGGATCACCTGTCGCAAGCGGTCGGGCTGGCGGTGGGCCGAGGCAATCTCCACGCGGTGGCTGATACCGAAACGCTCGCACAGGGGCGCCATGTCCTCGACGACCGGCAGATCGCTGGCGCTGCCCAGTAGCACCACCAGCCTTGCGGGTTTGTTGGCTGTCATTCGATCGTCCTTCCGCTCGCCATCGCGATGTCCGGGCGGTAGAAAAGGTCGTCGCAACGGACACGGTCGAGCAGCGAGTAAGCGCGTTGGCGGGCTTCGGCCAGCGAGGCCCCCTCGCCGACCGCGCCCACCAGCCGTCCGCCGGCAGTCGTCAGTCCTTCTGCGTGCGCCGCGGTACCCGCGTGGATGATCCAGGCCGATGCCTCGTCGTCGGGCAAATGCAGCGGCTGCCCGCGACGATAGGGACCCGGGTAGCCCCTGGCGGCGCCGACGACCACGACCGCGCTGCGCTGCCAGTCCGTCATGCCGCGACCCGTCCACCCGTCCGGGCCGCCGGTCTCGGCATCTGGCAGGCCCTGCAGATAATCGGCCAGCCGCCCGTCGGCGGTCGCTTCGACCAGGGCAAGGAAATCGCCCTGCAAAAGAGGCAGCACGACCTGCGTTTCCGGATCACCGAAGCGGCAGTTGAACTCCAGGACCTGTGGGCCGTCGGCGGTGAGCATCAGGCCCGCGTAGAGGACGCCGCGGTACGGGATGTCGCGCCGCACCAGCTCGGCCAAGAGCGGCGCCACGATCTCCGTGTCGATTCGGTAGCACAGGTCGCCGGACAGGGGAACCGGCGCAAACGCCCCCATGCCGCCGGTGTTCGGACCGGCGCCGCCCTCGCCAACGCGTTTGTGGTCACGGCTGGGCGCCAAGAGAGCGTAGTCCTGTCCGTCGGTGACCACGAGCACGGACAGTTCAGACCCGAAGAGGCACTCCTCAATGAGGATGCGTCCGCCGGCCAAACCAAACGCCTGTTCCTGGAGGCAGAGCCGAACGTGCGCTTCCGCCTCCGTCTTGTGATCACAGACAGCCACGCCCTTGCCCGCCGCCGCGCCGCACGCCTTGACCACGCACGGCAGCTGGGCGGTGTCGAGATGACGCAACGCCGCGTCGATCGTGCTGAAGGCATGATAGCGCGGCGTCGGAATGCCGGCCGTGGCCATGACTTCCTTGGCGAATTCTTTGTCCCCTTCGAGCCGCGCGCCCAGTTGTCCGGGCCCGAAAACCAGCCGGCCCGCGCGCCGCAAATGGTCTGCCAGCCCGGCGATCAACGGCTCCTCCGGCCCGATCAAGACCAGATCGATCCGGTGGGCGTCGCAAGCGGCCAAGACCTCGACGTAGTTCAGCGGATCGAGAGTCAGGTTGCGGGCCAGTGCCGCGGTGCCCGGATTGCCAGGCGCGGCGAAAATCTCCGGTCTACTTGCCGACGCGGCAAGCTGACGCACGAGGGCGTGTTCGCGACCGCCGCCGCCGATCACCAGAACCCTGCTTGCCATGTCCAAGGACCTCCCTGTTCACCAGGCCAGCGTATGACACTGGCTGACCCAGGACAACGGCAAAAGCAGCCCGCCCCCTCCTGAGTGAACCGGGTTAATCGGGTAGGATCCTCGTGCCGGCCCGGCCCGCGACCGCCGCCAGGATCGAAACAGGATCGGTGATGATCACCTCGCGCCCGCCGTTGGCTAAAAAACCGAGTGCGGATTCGATCTTCGGCCCCATGCTGCCCGCCGGGAACTCGCCGGCGGCGAGCAAGCTTCTCGCGCGGCTAGCTGGCAGGATCGCGAGCGCCTCGACGTCAGGTTGGCCGAACCGCACGCAGACCTTCTCGATCTGGGTAACGATCATGAGCGTGTCGGCGCCCACCAGGCGGCCGAGCAGATCGCTGGCTCGATCCTTGTCGATCACAGCATCGACGCCGCGCAACTGGCCGTCCGGCTCGCGCACCACCGGAATGCCACCGCCGCCGACCGCGATCACCAGCACGCCGGCGTCGAGCAGCGCTTTGATCGCCGGCCACTCGACGACCGCCAACGGCTGTGGGCTCGGCACCACGCGCCGCCAGCCGCGGCCGGCATCCTGGACCACGGTCCAGTTGTTCTCCTGCTCGAGCAAACGGGCCTGGGCTTCGTCATAGAATGGTCCGATGGGTTTGGTGGGGCGGGCGAACGCAGGGTCGTGCGGATCGACGGTCACCTGGGTGACGATTGTCGCCACGGGCCGGTCGATGCCCGCGGTCAGCAACGCGTTGCGAAGGGCTTGCTGGATCAGAAAGCCCAGACCGCCCTGGCTGTCGGCGCCGCAGACGAACATGGGCATCGCCGGGATGCCATGCAGTTGCTCGCCGGCATCCCCGCGCAGCACGATGTTGCCCACCACCGGACCGTTGCCGTGGCTCATCACGATCTCATGCCCCGCCACGGCCAACTGCGCGACCTGGGCCATGGTCTGCTGGGTGACCGCAACTTGCTCTTCGAACGTGCCTCGCTTGCCGACCGGCAGGATGGCGTTGCCGCCGAGGGCGATGACGAAGCGGCGCCGGGTCGAGTCGCCTGCCTGCATACGCTACCTCCGCCAATCCAGACTGATCCGGACGTAAAACGCTGACCGGCCCCGTGCAGGGACCGGCGGTGAGTCAACGGCGAAGGTAGATAGCGCCGGCAGCGTCGTCAAGCGGCGCCCGGCGACAGATGCGGACGCCGCCGCCGGGGAAGCGCCATCACGTCAGAGTTTCCAGATAATTCTCGATCTCCTGGCAGACTTCCTTGCGCAGCCGCGCCTTGTCTTTGGCGAGACGGCGCAGATCCGTCTTGGAGACGTATTTCACATGGATGAATTGGCGCAGCGTCTTTACCGAAATGTTGACCGGACTCTCGAGCAACGCCAGCGGAACGTCCTTGTTGGGATGGCCACTCGTAAGGTGGCGGTCGGCGGTGATCACCTCCAGAACTCGACTCGATCTGGTGCGCCGCACCACTTCCGCGACCAACCCAGGAATTCCCGTCACCTTGGGATTGCGCAGAAATCCCAGCACGATGCTCACGCTGCAAATGTTGTTCAGGACCATCTGCTTGATGGCGGCCGCGGACGTATCGGGGGCGGTGTCCTTCTGCTCTTCCTGCTCCGCTGTTTCGTCGCCGAGCATCTCCGCGGCGGTCGGCAGATCGTGCCGCCAGATGCGGTCGCCGAGCGCCAGGCGCGGTTGTTGCAGGCGCAACTTTCCGCTATGGATTTCCAGGCCGGTCAGATCCTCTTGACCACCCCGCCCCGCCGCGAGCAGGATGCGGTCGACGGCCGCGGCGAGATCCCGTTTCAACGGTATCTGCAGACTATCGTCGGTGCTGTGGGTCAGCACGAGGCGGACCGCATCCAGCAAATGCAACGGCTCCTCGCGCAAGCCGACTCGCGTCAAGGCGCGCCCCAGAACCAGCAAACGCGCCACCGGGCCGGCCAGGTGGCGGATCGATCGCGGCGAGGCCAAGAACGCCGCGTGCACCGAAGCGAGCGGCGCCAGCGCCTCCTCGCGCTGCATGGCGGCGGCGAAACGCTGGCGCTCGTTGTCGTCGAGCACGTCGAAGGCCGTCGGCATCTGGCGCGCGAACGCTTGCGCGAATTCGCCCTGCTCAAGCCAGCTGGCCAGCAGGTCGAGATCGCGCACTTCCGCGTCGGCGCGGCTGAGCAACGGCAGCACGCGCATCACGGCCGTGACGCGGAACGGATCGATGTCGCCCGCCAGACGACTCACTCGTTCCTGGTATGCATCGCACTCCAAGCGGATCAGGTTGGCCAACAGCCTCAGGTCGTCCGCCGGTGGCGTCGCCGTCCTGTCCCGTCCCGGCGTTAACTCGCTCAACGCTCTCCGCAACAGGGGCAGCGGTGGCCTGTCGGCCGGCAGCGCCCGGTCATGGTCATGGTCGTGGTCATCGCCGGTTCCGAACCGCACGGTGCAGGCC
>JAQULN010000113.1 GCA_028718575.1 Candidatus Krumholzibacteriia bacterium
CCGATCTCGAATCGATCCTCTGGCTCGAGCGGTTCATCAAGGACTACCCGGGCGGGGTGTTGTTGACTTGCCACGACAAGGATTTCTTGAACCGCGTCGTCAGCCGGATCATCGACATCGACGCCGGCGAGTTCGTCTCCTACACCGGCGATTACGACAATTTCGTGCGCCAACGTGCGATCGTGGCAGCGAACCAGGAAGCTGCCTTCGCTCGCCAGCAGGCGATGCTCGCCAAGGAACGCCGGTTCGTCGAGCGTTTCCAAACGCACGTCGCCAAGGCAGCGCAGGTGCAGAGCCGGGTCAAGAAACTCGAGAAGCTCGAGTTGCTGCAGCCGCCGCGCCGTCGCCGCGTGGTCGATTTCGAGTTCCGGCAGCCGCCGCGCTCCGGCGATGACGTGGTCGAGCTCAAGGGCGTGCGCAAGGCCTACGGCGCGCGCGTCGTCTATGACGATTTCAGCCTCAAGATCCGCCGTTGCGAGCGCTGGTGTGTGATGGGGTGCAACGGCGCCGGCAAGACGACCCTGTTGAAACTGGTGGCCGGCGTGCTCGCGCCGGACAAGGGGTCGGTGCGTCTCGGGGCGGCGCTCAAGACGGGCTACTTCGCCCAGCAGTCGCTCGAACAGCTCGACCCCGGAGCGACGGTCTTCGGGTGGCTCGCGAACGTCTACCCTTTGGCGGGCCAGGGCGTGCTGCGCAGTCTGCTCGGAGCGTTCCATTTCTCCGGCGACGACGTCGACAAGCCGATCCGCGTCCTGTCCGGCGGCGAACGCTCGCGCCTGGCGCTGGCGCAGATGCTCTTCGACCCGCCAAACTTCCTGATCCTGGACGAGCCCACTAACCACCTCGATCTCGAGACCAAAGACATGCTCATCGCGGCACTGCGCGACTTCGAGGGCACCATGCTCTTCGTCAGTCACGACCGCGCGTTCCTGCGGGGGCTGAGCAACCGCGTCCTCGAATTGCGACCCGCCGGTCCGGACGGCGAGCTAGCGCGGCCGCCGCTCGTCTACGACGGATCCTACGCCGAGTTCGTGGCGCGCACGGGCGGCGAGGCGGCAGGCGTTCATGACTAATCCGGGTTAAGCCTGCCAGCCGGCGATCCGCGCCAGCAGCCACCAGAACGCCAACCCCTTGTGGTAGCAGTTTAAACAGTGCGAATGCGCGCAGCCGCCGCAGCCGGGGCAGTCGTGCGTCGCGCACCACGCGGCGCACCATTGGCAGGCATCGGTGTCGTTCGGATAATAGTTGCCCGCCGGGTCGTAGCTCTCGATGTCGGCGAAATCGAAGAGCCATTTCTCGTGCGCGTCGCAATAGGCGCGGATGCGGTCGTTGTTGGCGTAGAGGGTTCCCTCGGGTCCGGAACCGTCCAGGTGTCCGGTCATGTAGACGAAGACGATGTCCGGGAAGTCGATCTCGAGCTGGTTCAAGGCGTTCAGATACGTGTCGATGCCCGCGGGCGTATTGTCCGAACAGCCGCCGCACCAGGACCAGATCACGACATCGGTCGTCGCGGCGTGATCATTGAGCCAGGCGCGCGTGGTCTGTTCCCAGGCGAGGTCGCCCAGGTGGCCGAGATCGCCGGAACGCTCGACGACGAGCGGTTGCTGATAAGCGGCGTCTTCGGCCTCGACCAGGTCGAGGCCGGTCATGAGCTGGCTGCCGTGGCTCGTGTGTCCATAAAAGACCCGCAACTGGGCGACCGCGTCGATCACGATCGGGGGAATCAGGGCGAATTGCTCGAGGCAGGCAGCAGCGGCGATCGTACCGCCGACGGCAACGGGCGGCGGGTTCTCGCCCGTCGGTGCAGCCGGACCGGCGGGATCCCGGTCGGAACCGCCACAGGCGGATAATGCAACGACGGCGGAGATCGCGAAGACACGCAGGGTGTGATCGTTCCTCATGATGGCTCGCTCTCGACGTGATACGAGGTCTGGGGATCGTCCGCGCCATCGGATGCATGGCTCGTTCCATCGGCGGCGAGGGTTCGTGAATAATCCGGGTTAGCCCTTGCAGTGATAGTCGTTTTTTCATTTTTCGCGACGGTCTGGCGTGGATGATCTCGGCTAAGTGACGATATTTCAGCGGGAATCGCAGTTGAATCGGACGCTGGAATCGACTATACTCGATTGGTCAAAATGGAGTATATTTCGTAATTGTTATCGAGAGAGAATCCTAAAACTTCGCGGCTGACAGGGACGTTCTCGCGGGGTTGCACGAGAGGGGTTTTCACCCACGCGCGCCGAGTCCGCGCTCGGTGGCGCCAGTTGCGACATCGTGTTCCGTGATGTTTCGACCACTGGACCGGCCGCACGCGTTCCCCCGCCCGAGCGCCCGGGATTTTGACGCCGGTCCCAACGCCACGAGGGGGCCTCCGGAATGAATGACCATCAACTAACGCGCCGCACCTGCTTGATCCTGCTCGCTGGTGCCATGATCGCCGGCCAGCTTTCGGCTGCTGATCTCTATGTCGGCCCGGGCCAAGCCTACACGACCATCCAGGCTGCAGTCGATGCCGCGGCGGCGACCGGCGACATGATTCACGTCGATCCCGGTATCTACACCGAACAGGTTCTGATCACCGGCAAGGATCTGTCGATCACCGGCGCCGGGCAGGGTGCGACCGTGATCGCTGCGCCGTCCAACCTGGCGGTGTTCTATCACGACGGTGTGGATCACTATCCCGTTGTTGGCGTTCAGGCGGGCGAGGTCCATCTCAGCGACTTGACCGTGGACGGGGCGGGCTTGGGCAACCTGCACGAACGCTTCTACGGCGTCCATTTCCGCAACGCCGGCGGATCGCTGCAAGATCTGACCGTGACTGGCGCGCGCAACGAGCCGCGCGACGACGCGCCGCACGGCGTCGCGATCGCGCTCAGCAACGGCGACAGCGTTGCCCGTACCTTCGCGGTGACCGGCTGCCTGATGCAGGATTTCCAGATCGGCGGCCTGGCTGTGATCGCCGCGGCCGGCACGCCGTTGACGCTGACCGTCGACGGCAGCACGATCGCCGGGGCGGGCCCCACGACCGCCATCGCCCAGAACGGTATTCAGATCACCGGCTCCGACATTGCCGCGGCGCTGACGGGCAACGAGGTCAACGACCTCGCCTGGCTCGGCGCCGAAGGCACGGCGACCGGTCTTCTACTGCAGGATTGTTCGGGCAGCATCACCGGGAACACGCTGGTCGGCTGCCAGACCGGGCTACGCCTGAGCGCGGCGGCGATGACCGTCTCCGGCAACGCGATCACCGTGCCGCGGCCGACCGCATTCGGGTATGGCATCGTGATCGACAACACCGATCCCGACTACGCCACGTTCGCCGGCGCGGCCGCCGGTCTGGTACGGCCGTTCGCACCCGAGGCGCGCGCCGCCAGCGGCCCCAAGGCAACGGTTGCCGTCAGCGTGACCGGCAACACGGTGGTGCTCGCACCGGACCTGGCCGTCAATACGGGCACGGTCGGCCTGTTGGCCGAGAATCGCCAGGGATACGACGACCTCGAGGTCGCCGCGACCGGCAACACGTGGACCGGCTTTGCCGTCGCGATTGATTTCGCGGACAGCCCGCCCACCAGCGGCTTCTGGCTTGCCGCCGATGGCGGCGGCAATCACTTCTACGCTTGCGACACCGGCATCACCGCGAATCTGCCGTTCGACGTCGCGGCCGAACTCTGCTGGTGGGGTGCGCTCGACGGTCCTGGCGGCGACGGCCCGGGTTCGGGCAGCCTGGTCAGCGGCACGGTGGACTACGATCCCTGGTTCACCGACTTGACCAATCTCGTCTGCGTGCCGGACACGCTGGTCTTGACCGAACTCGTGACCGCGGGCGACGTCGTTTTCGACTATACGGGCGGCGCTAGCGGCCGCATCTACGGGTTCAGTATCGATGTGGCCTGGGATACGGCGGTTGCTGCGGCCGGCGCCGGCGATTTCCAACGGCCGTCGGCGGGACCGTTCGCCGCGGCGACGTTCTTCACGGTGCAGGAGATTGGCGACGGCCACGTTCGCGTGGACGCGGCGCTGGGCGGCCTGGTCCCGGGCGTCTACTCCGGCCAGCTGTTCCAGGGCGAGTTCACCTTCCTGCCGGCCGCCGCCCACGGCGCCGAGACGGTGCTTTCGATCACCGTCAACAGCATTCGAGACAACCAGAATCAACCGTTGGCCGGTCTCGTGCCGGCCCCGGGTTCGATCACGGTCGACAGTTCGCCGATTTTACAAAGCGTATTGGTCACCGATACCACGATCGACTCCAGTGAGTGGACCCGCGATGGCCATACGATCAGCGTCGTCGCCGTGGTCATTGAAAGCGCTCTGGACGAGCTGACCTGCGACTTGACCGAGTTCGGTGGTCCGGTGCTCGCGCTCGGCGACGCCACGGTCGACGGCCAACAGTACACCTGGGTCTACGAGGGAATCAACGGCACCGGCGACGGGCCGGCTTCCGCGACCGTGACGGCGACCGACGTTCACGCGGCGAGCGCAGCGCTCGGCGACGGGATCACCGCGGACAATACCCCGCCGGCGCCCTTGAGCGGACTGACGGTCACGCCCGGGCACGAGCAGATACACCTCGCCTGGTCAGCGCCGGAGCCGGACGCAGGCTCGCCGCCGCTGGGCGTCGAGTTCCGTTACACGGCGTGGGGCGGATATCCCAGCTACGCCGGGTCGTTGCCGAGCCCGCCGGCGGAGATCACGGACGGAACCGGCATTGGCGCCGGTCTGCTTACCGAGACAGCGTTCGCTTGGGCCGTCGCCGCGCGCGACGTCTACGTGCTGGCCGGTTTCGTGGTCGATTTCGTGGGCAACGTGAGCACGCTCGGCGACAGCGGCGCCGCCACCAATTACTGGCTCGGCGACACCGACGGCGACGGCTACGTCGATGTGATCGCCGACGTCACCGCCCTCGGCAACTCCTACGGCCTGAGCCTGGGCGAGCCCGGGTATGACGGCGCCTGCGATGTCGGCCCGACCTTCGACTACAGTCCGCGCGGTATTCCGAATCCGCAGGCCGACGGTTACCAGGTGCAATTCGAAGACATGATGGTGTTCGCACTGAACTTCGGCGAAGTCGACCCCGCGCTCAAGTTCGCGCCGGGCGCAGTACCCGACCTGCGCTGGGACCAGCTCGACGCGGTCACTTGGGCGTTGCGGCTGGCTGAACCGTGCGTGGGTCTCAAGGGAGTGAGTCTGCGGGCCGAACTGCCCAGCGGTGCGCGCTGTCAGGTTGCGCCCGGCGAACTGCTGTCGTCGCAGGCATCGCCGGTCTTCCTGCGCAATATCGCCGCCCGCGGACTCGACGCGGGGCTGGCAGCGATCGGTTTCGGCGCGATGATCACCGGGTCCGGCGAATTGGTCCGAGTGACACTCGACGCGCCGGTCACCGCACTGCCGGTGGTGATCAGCGCCCGCGATCACCTTAATAACGAACTGCTGGTGGACTTGTCGGCGCCGGCCGGCGCAGACATCCCGGCGGTCCATCGCCTGGGCCAGAACTTCCCCAATCCATTCAATCCGCAGACGGCGATCGTGTTCGATTTGCCGCAAGCTGCCCACGTCCATCTGGCGATCTACTCGGTAGACGGTCGTCTGGTCGCCACTCTCATATCGGAGGTGCGGCCGGCCGGACGGCATGAAGTGACGTGGTCGGGTCGCAACGGGGCGGGCCAGCAGGTGGCGGCCGGCACCTACTTCTACGCGCTGCGGGCGGGAGATTTCCGGCAGATCCGCAAGATGATGTTGGCAAAGTAAGCGACGCGCGCGGGGTCTCGCTTGTGGCGGGGCGCCGCCGCCAGGATCAGGGGCATGACCAGAATCGGCCTCACGATCGCGAGTTGTTGGTTCCTGGCGACAGCTGCCTGCGCCGCCGTCCTCCAGGTGCCGGCCGAGTACGCCACCATCCAGGCGGCCGTCAACGCGGCCGCGCCGGGCGACACGGTGATGGTGGCGGCCGGCGTCTACGAGGAGCAGGTCGTCATCGGCAGCGATCTGGTGCTGCTCGGCGCCGGCGTCGGGCAGACCGTCGTGCAAGCCCCGCCCAGTCTGCCGTACGCCGTCGGTTCGGACCAATACCGCGGCGTCATCTGCGCCGATCAGACCGCCGCCGAGGTTACCGTCGCCCAGCTGACGATCGACGGATTGGGCCGCAATCCGTCGAGCGGGCGTTTTGTCGGTCTGCTCTTCTATCGAACGGGAGGCCGCATTGCCGATCTCGAGGTTCACAGTATTCACAACACGCCGGTCGACGGTGCGACCAGTGGGATCGGCGTACTGGTGACGCTCGACCAGCAGACCATGCCGACCAGCCTGACCGTCGCCGGCGTCGTCATCCGCCGCTTCCAGAAGGCAGGGCTGGTGGTCAGCGGCATGGGCTTTACCGTCGATATCGCCGATGTCGAGGTCGATTCCGAAGACGTCTATTCGTCGGCCGTCCAGAACGGCATCGAGCTCACGCGCGTCGTGGTGGCGCGCGTCGCGCGCTGTACGGTGCGCAATGTGACGTATCACGGCACGCCGCGGCCGGAGTACACCGCCGTTGGTTTCCTGGCGAACGTATGCGGCAGCCTCGAACTACGAGACAGCACGTTCGAGCAGTGCCAAACCGGTTGTTACCTTGTGCGCGCGCCGTCGGTCTGCGAGAGAATCACCATCGTTTCGCCTAGTCTTGCCGCCTCGCCGAATTACGGACTGGCCTCGGTGGGAGCGATCAATCTCGAAGCGGCCAACAACGGACCGGATGCGATACGCGCGCCGCGGCCGCTGATGGCCGGCGCCGCCGTGGGCGAACGACCGCCGGTCGTTTTCGACGTCAAGCTGCGCGATTCGGTCATCGACGGCGGCGGACGCCCGACCTCCCGCGGCGTCGTCTTGCGCGCGTACACCGCTGAAGCGCAGGGCTTCAACGCTGAACGCTGTGAGGTAAGCGACTGGAACGAGGGCGTTCTCTCGCTCGAGGCGGGGTTCGGCGCGGTGTACGGGCGACTCAGCGGCTGCCCCATCGACGGCAACACGGCGTACGGCATCCGCGCGCTGACGGCGTCGCCGTTGGACGCGCGCGGTTGCCGGTGGCGTGATCCGAGCGGTCCTTATCACCCCGTAACCAATCCCGACGGCTCCGGCGACACGGTCAACGACCAGGTTCTGTACGACCCCTGGCTCGCCGGCAACCTCGCGCCGCTGCCGTTGCCGCAAACAATCTCGCTCGCCGATCTGCAGGGCACAGTCTACGCGGACACGGTCTCGGTCGAATATTTCGGCGGCGCGGAGGATCTGCTCTACGGATACTCGCTCCAGTTGACCTGGGACCCGGACGTCATCCGACTGGCGGCGATCGGGCGTCCCGCCCGCGGGGTGTTCGCGGACGCGGCGTTCTTCCAGGTGCTCAGCAGTGTCGGCACGGCCACGGTGGACGCGGCGGTCGGCGGCGATCAGGCCGGCATCGCGTCCGGTCCGCTCTGCATGGTCCGTTTCGAAGCGGTCGGTATGCCCGACTGGACGCCGAGCACCGTCGCCATCTCCTTGCTGCACGCCCGCAACCGGCTGAATCAACCGATCGCGGGGTTCGTGACCGACGCCGGCGTGGTGGCCGTCGACCTGCAGCCGCCGGTGATCGGCCAGGTGGTGATCCGCAACGAGACCTTGGACCACACCGACGATTTTGCCAAGGACGGCGACCTGCTCGCGGCGACGGCCGTGATCACCGACGGCGATCCGACCTTCGGGCGCGGTGGCGTTCGCGGCATCGGCGCCTATCTGTTCGGCGCTCCCTACCTCATCTTGCCGCCGGACGGCTATGGGAACGAACAGGCGGTCTGGACGGCACGCCCCGCCATGCTCACGCCGCCCAACGGGCCGGCCTATTTCTATATCGAGGCCATCGATCCGGCCGGGAACGCCACAACGCCGCTGGTCGCCGATACCATCATCGCCGACAATACTCGGCCGCTCGCCGTAACCGGTCTGATCGCCGTGACCGGTCACAACCGCGTCGATCTCGCCTGGAACGACGCAACAGGCAGCGATATCAACTTCCGGCATACCGTCATCCGCGCGAATCGCTGGCAGGACTATCCCTTCTACGACTGCGCCGAGCCGAGCTATCCGGCCACCGCAACAGCTGGCGCGCCGGTGTACGCCGGTCAGGACGCTGTCGCCACCGCGGTCTATCCCGCCG
>JAQULN010000114.1:0-2112 GCA_028718575.1 Candidatus Krumholzibacteriia bacterium
ATGCCGGCCTCGCGGGCGAGTCGGGCCCAGGCCGCAGGGTCGAAGTCGACCGGGTCGAAGGTGTCCTTCAGGGCGACATAGGTGTCGTAGAAGGCCTGATAGGAAGGCTCATGCGGCGTGAGCCAGTCCACGTCCTCCGAACACAGACCCCACGACTCGCACCAGCCCTTCTGGCTGTACGTCCCCCAGTGCACCATGAATCCGAGCTTGAGATCCTGCCATTCGGCCAGCTTCGCCTGCACCGCGGGATGGCCCTCCCACACGTAGGGCATGCCTTCGTACTGGCCGGATCCGACGGCCGGCAGTAGCAGCAGGCAAAGGGTGAGGGCCATCGCGGCGGCCATGCGCGTCAACGGTCGAGCCGTCATGGGGTCCTCCTCGGCGATCGCTGCGTTCGAGCGGACTTGGAGACTATCGCCCCTGCCGCCCACGCGCACCAGTCAAACGTGGTTTCGCGCCGCCTCGTCGCGCCGTCGGCTCGCGACGAAACGGCCCCGGGGCACGCGCCCCGGGGCCGTGCGGAGCCTCGATCCGTACGCGAGGAACCGCCTACTTCACCATCAGAACCTTACGAGTCTGGCTGCCCGCAGGTGCTTGCAGGCGGCAGAAATACACTCCGCTGGCACAACGCTGGCCTTGATCGTCCGTGCCGTTCCAGACCTGCCGATGGTGACCGACCGCGAACTGGCCCAGCGAACGCACCCGCTGGCCGCGACCGTTATAGATGTCCAGCCGCGCGGTCTCGCCCTGGCGGACGCTGAACTGGATCTCCATCGCCGGGTTGAACGGATTCGGGGCCGTGCCGTGCAATGTGGTAGCGGTCGGCAACGCGGGCTCAGCGACGGCGGTCGAGCCGGCGCCGATCACCTGGACATCGTCCAGGCGCAACTGGGCGCGCGCGCCGGATGTCCCTTCGACGTGATAGTAACGCCAGAGCAGTTGCAGGTACGGCCGCTGCAGCAACTCGGCCGGCAGGATCGTCGGGCCCAAGGCCTGCACGTCGCCCGCAATTTCGCTGCGTAGGTATTCCACGGGCTGGCCCCCAACCAGCACATCGCTGAACTCGCCGTCGATACCCACGCGGTACTGCAACCGGATCGCGTAGATCCGCGAGTTCGGCAGGATCGTCCCGGCCAGCCAGCTCACGCTCACCGCATTCAAGTCGCGCGTATCGACGGCCAGGAGCGCGGCGCCGAGATCGCGGCCCCGACCGGTGTTGATGAAGGAAATCCCCTCCTCGCCCAGACCGTTGATCCGGGTGCGGCCGGTGTTGTTGTACGGGAAGCCGATCGTCTCTTGATCGTCGGCGTGGTAGTCGTCGTGGGGGATGAAGTACGGATACAGCAGCGGCTGCGCGAGCCCCGGATCGCTGACGTCGCTCTGCAAGAACAGCATGTGCTCGGGGTAGGTGCGCTCCGGCAGATCGGGGTCCCACTCCGTAAACGCGTAAGCGCTCTCGGCCAGCGCGGCGGCTGCGGGGTAGACCAGCACCCGGAACGTATGCGGCACCGGCGCGTGGTTGCCGTCATCGGCGGTCACGGTCACTCGCGCGTCGCCGCGCAACAGAGTGGTGATCGTAAGCTCGCTGCCGGCGACCGCGACGGCCGTCACGTCCGGGTCATCGCTCTCGGCCGCGAAGACGAGCGGATCGCCGTCGGGGTCGGTGAAGACCAGCGACAAGTCGAGTGCGAGCGCCTGGCCGCCCTCGATCCCCTGCTGCAAGGCGATCGGCTCGGTGACCTTGGGCGGCAGATTCGCCCCCGGAATCGGCACCCCGACGAGAACGAGATTATCGAAGCGTTGATTGCCGCTGGTGCCGGACGCGTTCTGCCCGCCGAACGTCAGGCGCACTTGCAAGTCGGGATTGTCGGCAGTGCCGGCGATCGCGGCCAGGTCGTGGATATATAGCTGGTAGTCCTCCGTCACCGGGACGCTCTCGGCGACGAGCTGCCAGAGTCCGTCCACCGTGACACGGCAGTAGACCGAGTGCTCCTCGGCGCCGTTGGCCGTACGCTTGACCGCGTACGAGAGCGACAGATTGTCGTGCCCGATCGACGGCACGGTGATCAATAGCTCGCGCGTATCGGCCGGGTTGCGTACGCGCAGCGCGTG
>JAQULN010000114.1:2122-8145 GCA_028718575.1 Candidatus Krumholzibacteriia bacterium
CCCGCAGGCAGAGCGCCGAGCAGGGTGCCGTCGTCGACGCGGTCCATGTATCCAGCGCCGGTGCCGGGATAGGTGAGCATCGCCGTGCCAAAGAGCGAGAAATCGGCAGCGACGGCCGTCACCGTGCCGTCGGGCAGGTCGTTGAAATGCCAGGCGTGCAGCGGGACCGGGGCGGCGGGATCCGTCTCGAAGACCGCGACCAGGTTGATCGACGCAGAGCCGGGATTGATCGTCAGTGCTGGCTCTGTGCTTTCGTGGCCGATCCAGGCTGCGAACCGATAGCCAGGTTCTGGCAGGGCTGTGATCGTTATCGGAACGCCGCGGAAGTAGACGCCGCTCCAGGGATACGGCTGGGCAGGGTTCGCCAGGCCATGAAGATTTTCGTCGATCACGAGTTGGTTAATCTGCAGCTTACCCAGCGCTGGGTCGTTGACATCGAGGTTGACCGCAGTGGTCCCGGCGAGTGAAAACTGACTGGCGATATGCTGGCGTTGATAATTGGGGCGCTGGTTGGCGTAGTTGCGCAGTAGCTGGACTTCATTCACATAGTTGACGTTGACGTCCCAGCGGTCCTGCCAGGCCGCAATGGCCGGCTGGTAGCAGGCGGCGAACTCGTCGATCATGCCGATGATGCGCGCGGGTTGGAACGTACTATTGAGATGGTCCGCGAAGGCGTTGATGAAGGCGCGACGGAACCACTCGTTGCCGAGCAGACGGCGCAGGAGCTGGGTAGACCACGGGGGATTGGGCCACGACGGTCCGTTGGCCGCCGTCGCCGCGGACAGCGTGTTGTTGTAGGCGGATTGGAAGGCGAAATCGACGTCGTACATCATCCAGCGCCAGCGGCCGTCGTGGCCGTAGGGAGCGTCTGGGTTGTAAGCCGGCAACGTGCGGCGCCAGTAGCGGATGTTGTTGCCGGGCCAGTCGGCGTTCGAGCTGAAGATCTCGGCTACGTTGTAGGCGATATAGTTTTCGAGATCCATCCGTTCGGCGACGTATGCCAACGCGGCCGGTTGAGACATGTCGTTGGCCAAGACATAATCTCGCAGGGCCAGGTAGTCGAGCCGGTCGGCGTCCGTGCCCTCGTCGATCTCGGCGTTGTTGTTCAGCAGGGCGACTTCGTCTTCGGGCACGCCGTAGACGCGCGCGAGATAATGGCGGTCGAACCGTTCCCGCAGGTTCGCGATTCCCCAGTATTCGCCATTGATGAAGTGAATCGTCGGCCGACCCGCCTGCGTATCGAATCCCATGTCCGCGCAGATGGTATGCCAGAGCAGGTCGAGAAATCCCAGCTTGCCCCAGTCGTTGCCGGAGTTGCGGAGCAGAAACCGTTCGTAAACGTCGTAGGGTAGCTCTGGAAACAGAGCGCATTCGAAATGAGGCGCGCCATACTCGGCTCGCGCGTGGAACCGCAGCGTTTTCTGGGGAAACGCTCGCGTCAGGCCGCCGTGAATGCGTGCGCCGGCATCCTGGCTCAGCAGCAGGCTACCGGCCGCGTCGAAGAGTTCCAGGTGGACGAGACGCTCCCATTCGCTGCCCGTCTGGAAGTAGTTGCCGCTCCAGATGTCACCCGGTACGTAGTGGACGCCGGGCACATAGATACCGATCGCGTTGTCGAAGAAATAATCCGGCTCGGCGGTCACCGAAACAACCGGGAAGGGAAGATTGGCTGCCGGGGTCGGATCGACGATGAACGACCCGGTCGTGATCCGGCTGGGCGCATGGCCGGGCCGGAAGGCGCGGGCGCGCACGACGTTGATCTTGTAAACCTCGCCCCGCGGCGGTCGCCAACGGTAGATCTCCCAGGGGAGCCAGGCGTTGGTCGGAATCAACGAATAGATGTTCGGGTCGCCAACGCGGTCGGCCAGGATCAGTGGCTCGTCATAGACCGTCGAGGCGAGGGTCGGTTCGCTGCCGTCGAGCGTGTAAGTGATGACCGCCTCCGGATCGGCCGCGGACAAGGTCAGCGTCACCGGTTCCTTGAATATGCCCGGGGTCTGGGAGAAATCAGGCGCCGCCAGGGCTAGCAATCCCTGGTCGTTCGGTCCGGCGGGAGTCGCGTCGGCAAACTCGACCCAGTACTCGGCGCCGTCGGGCAACCGGCCGTAGGAGACGTCGCCGGCCAGTGCGACGGGTTCCGTCTCGTCGAGGCGCGTCACGCCGTCCGGCGCGGTTAACAGCAACGGTTCGCCGCTCGCGCTGATGGCGAAGTTGGTGTGCAACTCGCCGCCTGGACTCGTCCGATCCTTGCCCGAGGCCCAGACCAGCAGGAACCCTCGGGCAGGGACGGTGCCGCCGGGAAAGCGCCATCTCAACGCATCATCCGCATCGTCGGACAGATAGCAGCCGGTAAGGTCGCAGGCCGTGTTACCGGGATTGTATAGCTCGATCCAATCGGAAAAATCGCCATCGTCGTCCTGGATCGTTGCGGTGTTCGAAGCCATGAACTCGTTGATGACAGGCGTCTGGGCAAACAGCCCGGTGGCCATTGCAAGGCTTAGCCCGATGGCCCAGAATAACGTTCGCGAAGGTTGCACGAGGATAGCTCCCAGGGGAATGCCAACGAAAAGGATCGTCGGTCCAGGTACTGTGGAAATCGGTCTGCGCGCTCGGGATCCGGGCGTACCGGCCCGGGCCAGCGAGACATCATGCGATCGAATTAGATTATAGCATATCGAGGCGGAAGTTGTTGCAGAGAGTATTCGGACCGGGGCCGTCGATCACTCGCTGACGGTCAAAACTCCGTGCAAGCGGATGTCTTGAGACGATGCGCCGACCATTACACGCGTGGTCCCGGGTTCGACGACAGGCTTCAGATCCGGCCCGAAAAACGACAGCAGCTCAGGGGTGATCGCAAAGACCACCTCGCCGATTTCGCCCGGGGCGAGGTGAATGCGGGAGAATCCCTTGAGCTCCCGGACGGGCCGCGCCATCGAGGCGAGTTCGTCGCGGAGGTAGAGTTGGACGACCTCGTCGCCAGCACGCATTCCTGTGTTGGTGACGGTGCAGCGGACAGTGGCCGTATCGGCGCCGCCGATGACCGGCGGTTCGATACGCAGATCTGCGTAGACGAACGTCGTGTAGCTGAGACCGTGGCCGAAAGGAAAGAGCGGCCGGCCAGTGAGATCGGCGTAGTCGTCGCCGCGGCCGGTGGGTTTATGGTTGTAAACGAGGGGAAGCTGTCCTTCGGCCACCGGGAAACTGATCGGCAGGCGCCCGGCCGGGTTCTCATCGCCGAACAGAATCTCGGCGACGGCGTGCCCGCCCTGCTCGCCCGGATACCAGACGGCCAACACGGCGGCGACCGCGTCGAGCCAGCCGCCCATCGTGATCGCGCTGCCCCCGACCAACACCACGATCGTGGGCGTTCCCGTGGCGGCGACCTTGCGGATCAGCTCCTCCTGCCGACCCGGCAACGCCAGCGACGCGCGGTCGCGAAACTCTCCTTCCTCGATCCCGGCCACGACGACGGCCGCGTCGCTGCGCGCGGCAAGGTCAACAGCCGCATCGATGTCGCGGTCGCGATCGGCGTTTGCTGGAACACCGACATCCCACACTAGACGCAGCCAGGCGTCGCCGGCCGGCTCGTGGTACTCGAGACGCAAATCATACCGTCTTCCCGCTTCGAGATGGAACTCGGCTACGCGCGTGCGTCGCGTGACGTTGGGCAGGTTGTCGATGATGAGCGTATCGTCGAGGAAGAGGCGGTATCCGTCGTTGCCGTCGATCCCGATGCGGTGCGTCCCCGTGACCGGAGCCGTCAGGAAGCCCGTCCAACGCGCGGAATATTGATCATAGGGGAGCCGCGCCGGATCGGGCGAAAAGAGCGTCCACTGGAACGCGATTTGCGGGTCGACTCGCACGAGGGCCGGCGCGCCCGCGAGATCGATATTCGCGAAATACTCACCCATAAGGCCGACGCCCCGCTCGCATGACAACTGCGCGGCTGGTACGGTCACGAGCGTCGTTTCGACGCGCGCACAACCGCGCGCGTACGCGACCGCGACGTCGCGACCAGCGCGGGCGACGATGCCGTCGAGGATGCTGACGGCGTGATCGCACGGCGCACTGTAGCCGCCGAGACGGGCCTCAGCGGCGTCGGGCCCGATGACCGCGACCGAGCGGATCCGCGCGCCGAGAGGCAACGTCGTATTTTCGTTCTTGAGCAACACGACGGACGCCCGCGCGGCCCGCTGCGCCAGCGCGCTCCGCCGATCGGCCGGCGTCTCGATTGTCCCTACGTAAGGATTCTCGAAGAGTCCCAATTCGAACTTGGCTTGCAGCACCCGCGCCACGGCGCGATCAATGACCTCGTCCGCGACGCGTCCGTCCAGAAACGGCGGCAGAAACAGAACGTGATGATCGAACGACGTCTGGAAGATCACGTCGAGACCGCCCCTGACCGCTTGCGCGGCGGCATCGCCGTAGTCGGCGGCTGTCATGTGCAGAACATTGGCGCCGCCGACAGCACCGGCATCGGAGATGACGAAACCTGTAAATGCGAGCTCGTCCTTCAACATTGTTCGATTGAGCCAGACATTCGCCGTGCACGGGGTGCCGTCGAGCGAGTTGTACGCCGTCATCACCGAGCGCGAACCACCCTGCCGGATGCACGCCGCAAACGGCGGCAGGTGGATCTCGCGGAGGTGTCGCTCGCTCCAATGGATGGGATAGCTGTCGCGGCCGCCGTCGCCCACGTTGGCGATGAAATGTTTCGGAGTAGTGATGATCCCCGCGCGCTCCAGCGGCGCGACAAACGCGATGCCCATCGCCGCCGCCAGAAACGGATCCTCGCCGTATGTTTCTTCCGTCCGGCCCCAGCGCACGTCGCTTGCGATGTTGACCACGGGCGAGAGAACCTGCCGGATTCCCCTACGGCGGCACTCGTCCGCGATGGCGGCGGCGATTTCGCCGACGAGGGCCAGATCGAACGTCGCGGCCAGGCCGATCGCCTGCGGGAAGACCGTTGCGCCCCGCTGCACCAAGCCGTGCAACGCCTCGGCGAAGAAGATGACCGGGATGCCGAGGCGGGTGCCTTCAACGAAATAGCGCTGGACCTGGTCGGCGCGCGCCGCGAGATCGATGTCGGTGTCGAGCACACCGAGCTGAAATCCGAATGCGCCGTGCTCGTACCGATCCAGATCGCCGTCCAGACCGCCAGCGAGCATGAACAACTGCCAGAACTTCTCCCGCGCCGTCATCCGCGCCAGAAGATCTTGCACGCGGGTATCGATGGAAAGGTCGGGGTCCTGGTATGCCAGCCCAACTAGCGGTTGCGAGGAAGCGACGGCGGCCACTGTCGCCGCAACGGCAATCGTGACGGCTACTGCCGGTGCGAACTCCGCGAGGGCCCGTGCCAGCGACGCCGGCCAGGCGGCGAACCGGGCCAGGATCGAATTCTCGTCGGGCGGTGCTTCCAAGCCGACTCCTTCCCGCTGCTCAATCAGATCGCGCGGGGCCCGTTTTGCGGCACATCCGCTGAACCATCGGCCCTTCGATCGCGGCGAGCGACCAGGGTTGCGGCAATCCCCAACGCGACGAGATTCGCCGCCGCCTGGAATTGCCACAGAGCCCGCACGTTACTGAAAGAGGTCAAGTATCCCTGGGTCAGGTAATGGACGGGGACGAAGATCGCCGCGCTCCAGAACATCGCTAGCGCGAAGATCCAGCACCATTCACCCGCGCTGTGAACGCGAAACCGGCGCGGGAAGCGCTCCGTCGATACGGCTATCCACACGAGAAACGTTACGATCGACACGACAAAAGCGATGGGCAATTGAACCGCGATCTGGTCGGAACCGCGCACTATCGCATACACCATGAATCCCGACCAGACGCCAATGAGATTGAACAGGGCGAGAACGACGGCCTGGAGGACAAGCCGTGAAAGCATCGGATTTCTCCCTTGGCGATGTGTTTCCGTCCTGACGCCCCAACGCGCCGGCCGCGCGTCGCTCTTGCGACTCGCGTCCCGGCGAACAGCGGGACGGTACCACGGAGCTTCAGTGTGCGCATGGGGATTT
>JAQULN010000115.1 GCA_028718575.1 Candidatus Krumholzibacteriia bacterium
GCCGCGCCGACCGGGCCGCCGTCGCCGGCGCGCTACGGGAGACAGGTTGCGCCGATCTGGCCGATCGCCCCCTGGCCCGGCTCAGCGGCGGCCAGAGCCAGCGCGTGCTGATCGCCCGCGCTCTGGTGACCAGCCCGGAAATGCTGGTACTCGACGAGCCGACCGCGGGACTCGATCCCGCCAGCCAGAACGACCTCTACGACCTGCTCTCCCAACTAGCCCGCCGCCTGACCGTCCTCGTGGTCAGCCACGACATGACCCTGGTATCGCACCACGTCCAACAGGTGATCTGCGTCCATGAAGGACACCTGCACGTGCCGGCCACCACCGAGATCGGGCCTGAACTGGCGACATTCTTCCCTGACATGCCGAACATGGTGCTCGTGCGCCACGACCACGACGACTGTCCACCGGGCGAAACGGCAGCTCATGAGTGACTTCTGGACCGCGCTCGGCCAGCACGCGTTCCTGCGCATGGCGCTGGTGGCCGGTCTGGCGGCCAGCCTCGCCAGCGGCGTGATCGGCAGCATCGTGGTCACCCGGCGCATTACGACGGTGGCCGGCGGCCTCGCGCATGCCGTTCTCGGCGGTATGGGGCTGGCGTACTGGCTGCAGACGGCGCACGGCCTGGCCTGGGTGCATCCCATCCACGGCGCCCTGGTCTTCGCCGTCCTGTGCGCCTTGCTCCTCGGTAAGGTGCAAGCGGGCGGCGGCGAGCGCATGGACACCGTGATCAGCGTTCTGTGGGCCGTCGGCATGGCCCTGGGCGTGATCTTCCTGTTCCGCTCGCCCGGCTACAAGGTGGACCTGATGAGTTACCTGTTCGGCAACATCATGCTGGTCGACCCGCAGGCCCTGCGATTGCTCATCTTGCTCGACGCCATCGTATTAGTGGTCGTGTGGCTGTTCTACCACCAGCTCGTCGCCGTCTGTTTCGATCCCGAGTTCGCCCGCCTGCGCGGCCTGAACGTGAACGCGTGGTCCACTCTGCTGCTGGTGCTGGTGGCCCTGACGGTGGTCAGCCTGGTCTACGTGGTCGGCATCGTGCTGGTGATCGCGCTCTTGTCCCTGCCCGCTGCGACGGTCGGTCGGTTCACCGCCCGCCTCGGCGTGATGATGGCCGCGGCGGCCGGGTTGTGCGCGCTCGTGACCGTGGCGGGCCTCGGCCTCAGCTACCACTGGGACCTGCCCACGGGCGCGGTCACCATCCTGGTGGCCGCCGCCTGTTACGGATGCGCGCTCATTCTGCACTACAAACCGCTGCGCCGGTTGCTGCCGGGCGGTGATTGAGATGGCAGCACGTGCCGGCGTCGTGGTCGTCGGCGGCGGCGCAGCCGGTATGTTCGCGGCCATTCGCGCGGCCGCACTGGCGCCCGGCTTGCGCGTGACCGTGCTCGAAAAGGGCCGCGACCTGCTGCAGAAGGTGAGCATCTCCGGCGGCGGCCGCTGCAACGTGACGCACGACTGCCGCGACCCGCGCGAACTCGTCAAGTTCTACCCGCGCGGCAGCCGCGAGCTGCGCGGTATGTTCAGCCGCTTCGCCGCGCAGGACACGATCGACTGGTTCGCCGCCCGCGGCGTTTGCCTGAAGACCGAGCCCGACGGGCGCATGTTCCCGACCACGGACGATTCGGCGACGGTGGTCGGCTGCCTGCTCCAGGCCGCCCAGGCGGCCGGCGTCGAGATCCTCACCCGCCGCCCGGTGCGCGCGGCGCGGCGCACGGAGTACGGATTCATGGTCGACCTGGCTGAGGGGACTTCCCTTGTCGCCGACCGCCTGCTGATCGCCAGCGGCGGCATGCGCGGCGGCGGGGAACGGGAGGTTGTCGAGAGTCTCGGCCATACGATCGTCGAGCCGGTGCCGTCGCTCTTCTCGTTCCATATCGACGACCCTCGCCTGAGCGGTCTTGCCGGCCTCGCGGTGCCCGAGACCGCCCTGCGCGTTTCCGGGATGAAGGATCTCGCCAGCAGCGGCCCCGTGCTGGTCACCCACTGGGGTCTGAGCGGACCGGGCATCCTGAAGCTGTCGGCCTGGGGCGCGCGCCGGCTGGCGGCCTGCAACTACGAGTTCACGCTCGAGATCGACTGGCTGCCCGCGCTGCCAGCGGCCGGCGTCACCGACGCGCTGGCCGCCGGCCGGCGCAACCAGCCCCGCAAGCAGGTGGCCACCGCTGCGTGCGTCGACCTGCCCCGCCGCCTCTGGGAGCGACTGGTGGCGGCCGCCGGCGTACCCGCTGAGCGCACATGGACCGAGCTGCGGCGCGAGGAAACGCGAGCGCTCGGCGAGCAGCTCAAGGCGTCGCGATTCGCCGTCGCGGGCAAGACGCTCAACAAGGACGAGTTCGTGACCTGCGGCGGCGTCCCGCTCGACGAGGTCGATCTGCGCCGCATGCAGAGCCGCCGCGTGCCAGGCCTGTTCTTCGCCGGCGAGGTGCTGGACATCGACGGCCTCACCGGCGGCTTCAACCTACAGGCGGCATGGACGGGGGGTTGGATCGCCGGCGAAGGGTTGGCAGGAACGGCCGATTGACGCCGTGGGGACGGGCGCGGCGGGCCGGCGCCGAGTGTCGGGTGGTGATGGTTGTGTTGCGTCGTGATGTGCCGGCTGCACGAGCACCTACCGCAAGAGCGCCAGGAATACGCCGGCGGCCACGGCCGAACCGATGACACCGGCCACGTTCGGGCCCATGGCGTCCATCAGGGGATTGACACGGCCGTTGGTATGCTCAGAGACGAATTTCTGCACGACCCGCGCCGACATCGGCACCGCCGAGACGCCCGCCGCGCCGATACACGGATTGATCTTGCGGCCGGCGGGCAGCACGAGGTTCAGCAGCTTCGCGAAGAGGATGCCGCCCGCCGTCGAAAACGCGAACGCGATGGCGCCGAGCACGAGGATGAACAGAGTCTGTGTTTGCAGAAACGACGCGCCGCTCATCGTGGCGCCGATCACCAGGCCGAGAAAGATCGTGACGATGTTGATCAGCGGCCCGCCCGCGGTCTTGCTCAATCGCTCGGTCACGCCCGATTCGCGCAGCAAGTTGCCGAACATCAGCATGCCGACCAACGGCGCGGCCGCGGGAATCGCCAGCGACACCAGGACGGCGATCGCCACCGGGAACACGATGACCGCGGCCCTGGAAACCGACCGCCCCTTGCCGGTTGCGATGGCGCGTTCCTGGGGCGTGGTCAACAGGCGCAGGATCGGCGGCTGGATCACCGGCACCAGCGCCATGTAACTGTAGGCCGCCACCGCCACGGCGCCTAGAAGGTGAGGCGCCATGATCGCCGTGATGAAGATCGATGTCGGGCCGTCGGCGCCGCCGATGATCCCGATCGAAGCCGCCTCGCGGGCGCTGAAACCGAACAGGTAGAACGCGCCGAGCGCCGCGATGAAGATGCCGACCTGGGCCGCCGCGCCCAGCAGCAGCGTGAGCGGACGGCTGAGCAGCGGCCGGAAATCGGTCAGCGCCCCGACGCCGAGAAAAATGACCGGGGGCAACAGTTCGGTCTTGATCCCCGCCTGGTAGATGAGCTGCAACAGCGGCAGCGAGTGCGCGGAATCCGCATGCACGTAGCTGCTGGAGGCGCTGAGCATGGCCAGCGGCAGGTTGGCGAGGATGGCGCCGAAGCCGATAGGGATCAAGAGCAGCGGTTCGTAGTTCCGTGTGACGGCCAGGTAGATCAACAAGCCGCCGACGCCGAACATGACCAGGTTCTGCCACGTCAGATGCGCGAAGCCGGCGTCCTGAATCAGGTGTCCGATCGCTTCCATGTCAGGCGCCGATCGTCAGGATGGGACGTTCGGCCGAGACCTCGCTGCCGAGGTCGGCATGCACCGCGACGACCTTGCCCGCGGCGGTCGCGCGCACGTCGTGCTTGGCTTTCATCGCTTCGACGGCCGCAACGACCTGCCCGTCGGCCACGATATCTCCCACCTTAACGTTGATCTCGACCAGCTCGACCTTGCCCTCGAAAGGCGAGAAGACCGGCGTCGTCGAGGCGCCGCTGGCGGCCGGGGTCTCAGGCGTTGGCGCGGCGAGAGGCTGCGAGGTCGTTGCTTGCGCCGGCGCGTTGTCGAGGGCGGCCGCTGTCGGCGGTTCGAGCGTGACGATGAACGAGCGGGTCGCCTGGCCCTCGACCACGGTGCAACGGGTGGTGACCGGCCCGGTCAGCGCGGTGGCGGCGCTCGCAGCGGCGCCCGCAGCGGACGCAACAGGCGGCGGCGCGGCCGGCGCCGGCGACGCGGTCTCGACCTGTGCCTTCAAGGGCAGCACGATCCTCGCCTTGCCGCTCAGGAAACGGATGCCTTCGTTGAGGTTCATGTTCTTGCCCGGAACGATCGCCGACGCCACCAGGAAGACATTCTCCTCGCTCAGCGGCAGCTCGCGCTCGGCCAGCGCCTCGGTCGCCAGGGCCACGTTGTCGGGAGCCGCGGCTAGCGGATCGCCCGTGAACGGCGAGAGGGCGAGTTGCTCGGCGGCGATGCGCACCACCTCGGGATCGGGATCCAACGGCGGCCGCCCGAAGTAGCCGAGCACCGACCGGCCGTAGCCGGGGTCGATCTTCTGCCAACGCCCGTGCAACACGTTGTTGAAGGCCTGCAGCCAGTACTGCTGGCTCCCCGGAGTCACGCTGGTCCAGGCGCCGCCCGCTCTGACCACCACCGGGAACTCGGCCAGCACATCGCTGTAGCGGTCGAGGATCCCCGCTTCGGCCATCATGTGAACGTTGGGGCCGATGGCGCCGCCGGGCATCGGGAAGTTCACGACGCGCGCGTCGGCCGCCAGGGTGATCTCGCTGAACTGGTAGTCCCGCAGACCGTCGGTGAGGATCCGCTCGATCCCCTCCAGCTTCGTGTGATCGAGGTCCAGCGCGTAGCCGGTGCCCTTGAGCGCGTGCCACAGCGAGCGCACGTCGGGCTGCACCGTGCCCGAAGCCATGGGCCGCAGGCTGAGATCGATGCCGTCGACGCCGCCGGCGATGCCGGCCATGTAGCAGGCCACGGCCATCGAGGCGGTGTCGTGGGTGTGCTGGATCAGCGGGATCTCCGGCGGCAATATCTTCTTGAGGCCCTGCGCCGTGAGGTAGCAGGTGCGCGGATCGGTGGTGCCGGAGGCGTCCTTCATGCAGACCGAGTCGACGCGCACGCCCGCGGCGAGCACCTGTTGGACCACATTGACGTAGAACTCGGGCGTGTGCACGCGGTCGGACTTGTACGGCAGCCCCATCATGGCCACGCAGAGCTGGTGGCGCATGCCCGCGTCGATGATCGGCTGGGCGGTCTTGACCAGGTTCTGGACGTCGTTCATGAAGTCGAAATTGCGGTCGATGGTGGTGCCGTGCTTCTTCATGAGCCGCGCCTGCAGCGCGAGCGTCGCCAGGCGCTGCGTGGTGAGCGTGACGCCCGAGACCGAGCGCGTCAGGATCTGCAGGTCGGCGTCGGGCCCCACGGCCTGGCGCATCTGGTCCATGCAAGCGAACGGATCCTCGCCCGCATAGAAGTACGGCGCCTGGTAACGCGCGCCGCCGCCGAACTCGAAGTGGCGGATGCCGGCCGCCGCGGCCGCCTCCATGGCGGGCAAGATGTTCCGGGTGCGCACCTTGCCGCCGAAGACGCTCTGCAGCCCGTCGCGGAACGTGGTGAGCATGACCGTGATGGTCTTCTTGCGTTCGGTGAAGATCATGGGGTTCCTTTCGCATCCTTGCCGGCGTTTGCCGGCGCCGAGTCGGCGACGTCGATCCGCGCGACACACGCAGCGGGAAACACCGCCTGCGCGGCCGCGCTGATCGCCGCGACCATGGCCGCGTCGACCGATGTGGCAGCCGGCGAGCCGCTTGCGGCGGCGTTGACGGGCGTCGTGCCGGCGCCGCCGCGCGCTCCTGTTCCTGCCGCCGCCGGCGCCTGGCCGGCCCGTGCGGGAAACGCGGCGATGAGCAGGCGCATGGCGAGGGCCAGCGCCGACAGCAGCGCAAGCACCGCCACGAAGGCGTTCAGGCAGATCACGAACAGGTTCGGTTCGTTCATCATCACGGCTGCACCGGATGGGTGGATGAGTCGAGGCCAGGCCTCTGCGCCTTATCAGTTGCGCCATCTAATCGGCAGGAAATGGGGGAGTTTTACTAAAATCGGCGGATTCGGCGGTATTAGGCGATTTCGGCAAGCTGCGATCCAAGGCGGGATTCGGCGGCCATTACAGGCTCTAGTCGAGGCCCAGTTTCTCCAGGCGTCGATACAACGTGGCACGCGAAACGCCCAGCTTACGAGCAGCGATCGTGCGATTACCGTTGCTCTCTTCGAGTGCGAGCATGATATGAGCGCGACTCAACGACACTTTGTCGGCGCCACCGGCGGTCGCTACGGCGGCGATTGCATCCGGTCCAGTCAAGACCATGGTTTCCTCGCCGCTGCCGAGAACCAGCTCCACGCGACCGTGACGCAATTTGCCGACGAAGGCGCGCCGGGCGACCTGAATGACCTCGCGCACGTTGCCAGGCCAGGCATAATAGCGCAGTAATCTCTGACTCGCCGGGTTCAGATATTGATCGATAGAAATCTTGCGCTGTTCAATGCAACTCAGGTAGTGCTCGAACAGGGGTACGATATCTTCCGGTCGCTCTCGCAGCGGAGGCACGGCGATAACGAGCCCAGCCAAGCGAAAGTAAAGGTCCTCGCGGAAACGGCCTTCGGCGACCGCTTTCGGGAGATCGGTGTTCGTCGCTGCGATGATTCGCAAGTCAGCGTGGCGTTCGACCGGATCACCAAGTCGATAGTACGACCCATCCTGGAGGAGTCTCAATAACTTGACTTGAATCTCCGGCGGCAGGTCGCCGATCTCGTCGAGAAAGAGCGTGCTGCCGTTAGCGGCAGCCGCCAGACCAATACCGTCTGAATCCGCCCCGCTATACGCCCCTTTAGCGTGGCCGAAGAATTCGCGCTCGAACGTGGATCTTGGCACCGCGGCGACATTGACTGTGACCATCATCTTCGCTTTCCGCGGACTCTGCTGATGCACAAGTTGGGCGACGATGTCCTTCCCTGTTCCCGTCTCACCGGTCACCAGCACCGTTTCGCGGTACGGTGCGAATGCGCTGGCCGCCTGGAGAACCTCTTGCATAGCTCTCGATTCGGCGATGACGACCTGCGGATCTTTTCGCGTATCAGCAGGGCCGAGGCGATCCGTCGCCGTCGTCAACACACTCGGAGCCGCCAGGTACTTCAGTTCCTCCGCGCGTCGCTTCATGATTCGCGACTGCAGCCTCTTGACGGCATCGGTCCAGTACTCGATATCAAGCTTGAGTATAATGCCTTGTGCGATGACCGCGTGATCCCACGCCTTGTCGAGAAGGTCGCGCGGAGCCTGATCTTTGCACGCGCTGCTGTATCGCAACAAGACTTCGCCGGCTACGAGGCGAGCGATCGCGTGCTCGTGCCGGGCGTCTATCTCTTCGAGGAGGGTGCAGGCCTTATCAGCATACACGCATGCATTGTCATAGTCGCATAATCTCAAAAAGCCTTCAGCAAGACATCGTAGAACGACTCCCTCTTCAAACCGATCTCCAAGATTTCGGGTTCGTTTCAAACCAATCGACAGTTTCTCAAGTGCCTCTCCAACCTTTTCAATCATAATAAGACACTCGCCATCACGTCTTATAAGCCCACACGCGAGGTCGCCCGCGGGTGCGATTTGCAGAGCTTGTATAAAACTGTCTGCGTAGTACTTACGAGCCTCCTCCGGTTTGTTCTCGTCGCGCGAGATATCTCCCAGAACCTCCAACCTAATACATTCCTCTCGAGTAACATCTACATCATTCGAATTTAAACAAATTGTATTTAGCAGATGACGAGCATACTCGAACTGTCGATTGAGACGATAAATACTTGCACGGGCAATTCTTGCGCGCGTATAATTAGTATTGTCACATCCCTGCGTAAGCTCCCCCGTCAAGGCGACATCGCAAAACTAGAGTTTCCGGCTTCCTTTCGCTCCCTGTAGATCGCCGGCGGCAAGTCGTAAGCTCCCCCGTCAAGGCGACATCGCAAAACTAGAGTTTCCGGCTTCCTTTCGCTCCCTGTAGATCGCCGGCGGCAAGTCACCTAGCGAGTCGTGGGGGCGCTCTTCGTTGTACTCCATCATCC
>JAQULN010000116.1 GCA_028718575.1 Candidatus Krumholzibacteriia bacterium
AAGGTGCCGGCGATCAGTTCGACCGTCGCGCCCTCGCGCTGGACGGCGGCCACGCGCGCGCGCGCCGCGTCGGCCGGCATGAAGATCACCGCTTGCTGGCCGATCAGGCGCGCCGCCCAGGCCACCGCGCGGCCGTGGTTGCCGTCGGTGGCGGCGGCGAAGGTGATCTCGCCCAGGCGTTCGCGCACGGTCGGATCGCGGAACGACGCGGGGTCGAGCGCCTGGCCGGTCGCCTGCCGCCAGCGCCCGTTGATCACCTGGAAGATCGCGTAGCTTGCGCCCAGGCCTTTGAAGGCGCCGATTCCGAAGCGGCCGGCCTCGTCCTTGACGGCGACCGCGCCCAGACCCAACTCGCGCGCGAGGTCGGGGCAGTCGCGCAGCGGCGTGGGCGCGTAGCCGGGGAGCAATCGGTGCAGCGGCAGCTGCGCGCGCGCGGCGATCGCGGCGGTGTACGCCAGCTCCGGCGCGCTCCAGTCGGGCGCGTCGCAGCGGAGCGGATTCGCGGCGTAGCGTGCCATGTCAGGTGACCTCCGCGAAACCGCCGACGAGCGGATGATCGGCCAGGCCGTCGAGCAGGACAGCGAGACGGGCGGCGCCGCGCAGGTCGAGTGTCCAGGGTCCGTTCGCCAGGCTCTCGACCTGCCGGACCGCGAACGTCGCGGCGTCGAGTTCCACGCGCGCGACCGCGGCCTCGTAGACGAAGCAGTCGCCGCGCCGTGTAAGCCGGTGGTCGCGGCCGTCGCTCGGCGGCTCGTCTGCCGGCTCCCGTAGTCGTTCGCCCGCCGGCTCACCCGCCAGTTCGCTGCGCCGCTGTTCGATGGTGGTCGCTGCGCCCTGCCGGGTCAAGCGGTGGACCCCGTCGTGCCGCGCGAAGACGTCGTGGCTCAACGCCAGCCGCGGTTTGTCGCGATACGGCGCGCCAGCCGTCGGGCAGAACGTCGCGCAATTGCCGCACTCGTTGCAGAAGTCGACGAGGTTGGCGGTCTGGTGCGTTTGGACGACCGTGAACTCGCCGTCGGGAACCAGCGCGATCGCCGGGCCGCCGCCGGCGTGGTCCGCGGCGCCGGCCACGATCTTGACCAGCGGCCAGCGCACCGGCGGCAGGTCGTAAGCGAGGTTGGCGCGGTTCGGGCAGACCGAGACGCAGACATCGCAGCGGACCGCGCAGTCGAGGCAGCGCGCGGCCTCGGCCCGCGCCTGCTCGGCCGTCAGCTCGCCGATCACCAGATCGAGGTCGCCCGGTCCGGTCATGGCGCGCACGAGCGGCAGAACAGGCGGCCGCAACCGGGCAGCGCGGTCTTGCCACTCGGGCAGCGGCCGCTCGCGCCACGGCGGCACGACAGCGGCCGCGCGGTCGCCGGCGGGGTCGGCATCGGCGGCGTCGGCGGGGTCAGCGTCACGAACGGACGGCAGTCCCAGCGCCGCGAGCATCTGCTCGGCGGCGCGCCGCCCGTCGGCGATCGCCTCGATCAAGGTGCCGCTGCGGCGCAGGGCATCGCCGCCGGTCAGCACGCGCGCGATGCCGGTCTGCAAGACCAGCGCCGTATCGGCGGGGGCGTTCGCCGGCAGATCGCGCAGGGTGAGCAGGTCGCCCGCCAGGCGCTGGCCGACGGCGGGAATCACCGCGTCGACCATGAGGGTTTCGGTCACGCCGGGAATCGGTTCGGGACGCCGCCGGCCGGAGGCGTCGAGAGCGCCCAGGCGCATGCGCCGGCTGACGACCATGAGCTTGCCGTCCAGCAGCGGCTCGATGGTTTTTGGCTCGACCAGCTCGCGGATCAGGACCCCTTCCGCTTGAATCGCCTGGATCTCTTCGCGCGCGGCCGGCATCTCGGCCAGCGTGCGGCGATAGAGCAGGTGGACCAGGCCGCCGGGAGCGACCAGGCGCAGCGCGGTGCGCGCGGCGTCCATCGCGGTGTTGCCGCCGCCGATCACAGCCACGGTTCGACCGAGTGCCGGCGGCTGGCCGCGGCGCGCGGCGGACAAGAAGCGCAGCGCCGGCCAGACGCCGGGCAGGTCGGTGCCGGAAACGCCCAGCTCGCGGTCGGCCTGGGCCCCGATCCCCGCGAACACGAGGTCGTATTCCTGCAGGAGTTCTCGTAGCCGAGCGCGGTCGATCATCTCGCCCGTGCGGATCTCGATCCCTGTCGCCGTGATCCGTCGCAGATCGCGCTGGATGTCGCGGTCGGTCAGGCGAAAGACCGGAATCGCACCGGCGACCATGCCGCCGGCAACGTCGTTGGCTTCGTAGACCGTGACGCGCACGCCGGCCAGGTTGAGGTACCAGGCGCAGGCGAGGCCGGCCGGTCCGGCGCCGACCACGGCCACGCGATGGCCGGTCGGCGCGACCGCCACCGGCACCGGCGGTGCGGGCGGGGGCGCGGTGTGCGCGAGCGTGCGCTTGACGTCGCGGATGCGCACCGGCGCCTCGTAGTTGACGCGCGTGCAGCGCGGCTGGCACGGATGGTCGCAGACCATGCCGGTGACCGTGGGGAACGGATTGTCGCGCAGGACGACCCCAAGCGCCGCGGTCAACTCGCCGCGCGCGGTGTGGGCCATGTAGGCGGGCACGTCCTGGCCGGCGGGACAGGTATCGCGACACGGCGCGCCGATGCAGTCGAAGGGACCGAGGGCGCGGCGGGTCTTGACGCTGCGGTCGGGGTAGGTCGCTTTGTGGTAAGCGGGATCGGCGGCGACCTCGGCGGCGTAGGCCTTGAGGTTGGCGAGTGCGGCGGCGCCGACCTGGGCGGGGTCGGTTACGCCGGGGAGATCGGTTGCGCCGGCGCACTGTAAGATATACGTGTCGAGATCGCGCGCGCCGGCGCTGTCCAACGCAGCCTGCAGGTTGTCCAGGTACTGATGCAGGCGCTGGTAGCCGCCAGGCCGCAAGAGGTCGGAGCAGACCGTGACCGGCGTCAGGCCGCAGGCGGCGATCCGCGCGACGTTGGGCGCCGCGGCGCCGCCGGCGAAAGAGATGTCCAACTCGCCCGCGAAAGCATCTTGCAGCGCGGCGGCCAGGCGCACCGCGACCGGATGCAGCGCGCGACCGCTCAGATAGACCATCGCCTCGGACGCGGGCAGCACGCCCCGCGTGTTGCGGCAGGCCAGCGTGTTCGAGAGCTTGACGCCAAAGCCGAGGCCCAGGCGCGCGGCCTCATCGCGCAGAGCGCGGATCAGGTCGAGGGCAGCATCCCAGGCGAGGTCCGCCGCGAACGCGCTATCGGGGACGTCGATCCCGTAGCCGAGCGTCTCGCCCAGCAGTTCCCGCACCGCAGAGGCTCCGAGCAGCGTAGGATTCAGCTTGATCGTGGTGTGCAGGCCGCGCTCGGCGAGCAGGAAGCGGCCGATGCGCTCGATCTCCTCGGGCGGGCAGCCGTGCATGGTCGAGAGGGTGACGCTGTCGCAGAGGCGCGCGGCCGGCGCGATCTCGGCCGCGCCTGGATAGACCGCGCTCGCCGCGCGCAGGCGGCGCGCCAGTTCGAGGTTGGGTGCGGCGAGCCGGTCGAGGCAGCGCTGCATGGCGGCGGAGCGGATACCGGCGAGGTCGTAGCCCACGCTGAGGTCCATGGCGAAGCCGGGGTTGCCATCGGGCGCGGCGCCGGCGGCGGCGCGGGCGGCCGGCGTCTGGCTCGGCGCGGCAAGCAGGGCCTCGTGCCTGAGCACGCTGATCGCCGTCCAGGCGTCGAGGTATTGATCGGCGCTCACCTCGAGCGGCAGCTCCTGCGACCACTCGCAGTTGTAGCCCTCGTCGGCCATGTCGATGCAGGGGCGCGGCACATCGAGCCGGTCGCGCTGCTGCACAGTCTTCAGCTCGAGGTAGCGCGCGCCGCAGAGCCAGGCGGCCACCAGGTTCTGGGCGAGCTGGCTCTGCGGTCCGGCAGCGACGCCCACCGGCGACTCGAGGCGGCGACCGCGCCGCGTGAGCGCGAAGTGACGACCGGCGAGATCACAGCGGAAGAGGTCCTGGTGCAGGCCGAAGACCGTGCCGCGCGCGGCCCGCTCGTCCCGGATCCACGCCAGTAAGCGTTCCAGGGACAGCGGTGCCAGCTCGGCGCGCATGGCGTCAACCCCTCAGGCGCGGCCGGGCGCGGCCGAGCAGCGAGCGCAGCAGCCCGGCGGGGTCCGCGAAGCGGCTGCCGAGGATCATCGCGGCGATCACGTAGGGTTTGTAGCCGGCCTGGCGGTAGAGTGGCACGCGGTGCTGCTCGAAGACCTCGGCCGAGACCTCGCCGCGGCGGCATGAGACGTCCGTGATGTCGGCGGGCAGGCAGTGCAGGTAATGGGCCTTGCCGTCGCGGGTGCGGTCCATGAGGGCACGGTCGCAGGTCCAGCCGGCGTGTTCGGCGTTCTGGGCCAGGCACTCGCGCTCGAGGTCGGCCAAGGCCGCGCGGTCGCCCCCGCGCAGCAGTTCGGTGCGGCGTTCCATGATGCGAAACGGCGCCCAGCTCTTGGGGTAGACGATGTCGGCGCCGGCAAAAGCCTCGGCCATGTCGTGCGTGCGGTGGAAACTGCCGCCGCTGTCGCGCGCTTGCTGCTGCGCGCGCTCGAGGGTGCCTGGCAGGAGGTCGTAGCCGGGCGGATGCGCCAGCACGACGTCCATGCCGAGGCGGGTCATCAGGCCGAGCACGCCCTGCGGCACCGACAGCGGCTTGCCGTAGCTCGGCGAGTACGCCCAGCTCATCACCAGCTTGCGGCCGCGCAGGTTCTCGAGCGAGCCGAACTCGCGGCGCAGGTGCTGCAGGTCGGCGAGGGTCTGGGTGGGATGGTCGATGTCGCACTGCAAATTGACGACCGCAGGCCGCCCGGGCAGCACGCCCTCGCGGTGCGCCTGGTCGAGCGCGGCGGCGACCTCGGTCATGTAGGTATGGCCGGCGCCCAAATATATATCGTCACGGATGCCGATCGCCTCGCTCAGGAACGACACCATGACCGCGGTCTCGCGCACAGTTTCGCCATGGGAGAGCTGCGACTTGCCCTCGTCGAGGTCTTGCACCGCCAGACCCAGCAGATCGGCCGCCGAGGCGAAGGAGAAGCGCGTGCGCGTCGACTGGTCGCGGAACTGGCTGATCGCCAGGCCCGAGGCGAAGCAGCGCGTGTCGATGTTGCGCAGGCGCAGGAGGCGCAACGCTTCGGCGATGTCGAGCAGGGCGACCAGGTCGTCGAGGCTCTTCTGCCAGGTCAAGAGGACATCGCCGCCGTACAGCTCATGGCGGCCGGCGGCGAGGCGAAAGAGGGTGGCATCGAGCGCGGCGTCGGAGGCGTGGCCGGACGCCGGGTCGGCGGCTGGTTTTCGCGGGTCGGCGGCGTGCATCGCGCGGCGTCCTTCGTTTGGCCGGGGTCGGCCGGTGGACCTGGCAAGCTGCTACGAGCTAGAGTGCGACACCGGGCGCGGCAATGCAAGGGACTAGCCAGGCCTGGGGCGACTGTGGTCCGTTGCCGGCGGGTGGATGACCGGATAGGGCGAAGGTGACCTCCAGGTTCTCTTCCGAGAGCGCGCAGCCGCGGGATCTTTTCGTTGGCGGTCGTAGGGGGCGAACGCTCGATTTGGCGTGGGGGGCAGTAGGGGGAGATGCGGGGATTTTCAGGAGGGGCGTTTCCTGGATACGAAGGTCGCGGTAGCTCGCGGTAGATGTCTTGGAAACTGTGGTTGCGCGCTTGTAGCGCTGTCGTTACAATGTAAATATGGCGGGCTTGAGGATCGAATGGGATCCGCGGAAAGCGGCGTCGAATCTGAAGAAGCACGGCGTGTCCTTTGAGGAGGCTGCGTTCGCCTTTTCGGATGAGCACGCGCGCCTTATTCGCGATCCTGATCACTCAGAAGAAGAGGACAGATTCGTCCTCCTTGGTTTGAGTCGGTCTTTGCGGGTGCTCGTCGTCTGTCATTGCTATCGCGAATCGGCAGAGGTGATACGGATCATTTCTGCACGCCGGGCAAATCGGTCCGAACGCGACCAGTACCAGGTTGGCTGAGATGCGAAAGAACTACGACTTTTCGAAGGGCAAGAAGAACCCCTACGCCGGCCGTCTCAAGAAGCAAGTTACCATTCGGCTCGAAGAGGCGACAGTGGCGTACTTCAAGGAGCTGGCGGACGAACTCGGTATCCCTTATCAGACGCTGATCAACCTCTACTTGCGGGACTGTGCCTCCAGCGGTCGGCGTCCGAATCTGGCGTGGAAGCCAAGAAACTAAGGCGGAGGGCATCTACCAACAGCTTGCACCAGGCAATCACGTCTGTCACGTCTTGTGCTGGCGCACAAGCCGCGCCAGCCGGGCTTACTGGTGAAGCTGAGCGGTAGCTCGCGGTAGCTCGCAGTCTTGGTCGTTGACGGCCGGGAGGGGGAAGGGCGGGCGGCGGACGCGGCCGGCCGTACTCGCTTTCAACGGCAAGAAAGCGGCTCTGGTCTTCTCTGGGCGGCAGGGGGTTGAATTCGGGGTTCAGGATGATAGAGTCGGCAGAAGAGCGCTTTTCGTCGCGCCGTCGACGAGTGGTGCTGCGAACCGTACCTGGGATGTGCGATACTGGCACGAGTTGGGCCGAATGGTATTGGAGAGCGTCGTTTGACGAACTTGAGCTGTCGGTCCGGCGCTGTCACGGTCCTGGCAGAGCGCCATGACACCATTGAAGCTGTCAGTCAGCACTGTCACGGCGCTGGCAGGAGCCAGCACCGCGCCAACTCCGCCTGCAGCTTAACGCCGGGACAAGAGAGGATGATCTCATGAAAACGCATCTCATCGCGATCCTGCTGGTGCTGATGAGCGTCGCGGGCTACGCCCAGGAGGACTCGCCTGTACCCTATATCACCGTTGCGGGGAATGCCGAAACATGGGTGGAGCCCGACGTCGCGATATGGGCCGTCCGCATAGAAAAGACCGGTCGGAACTTGGCCGATCTGCAGCGACAAAGCGATGCGGATCTCGACCTCTTGCTTGAGACGCTCTCCAAGATGGGTATCTCTCAGGGGGCGGTGACGAGTGGACGCATCACTGTCCGCAAGGAGTACCAGCAGGCCAAGGTAGGCAGGGGAGACTTCAAGGGGTACGTCCTGTCGCGAGTTGTCGATTTCGAGCAGGGCGACGTGATGCAATACGAGGAGTTCTTGCGGCAGTTGATGGGAGAAGCCGGCCTCGATGCGACTCCTCAGTTCAGATTCGCCGCTGAAGATTCTATACGGACTCTGGTCCATCTCGCGGCAGTGAGAAATGCTCGCGAGAAAGCCGTGGCGATGGCAGCGGAACTCGGCTCGAGGGTCGGTCCGCCGTTGATCATCAGCGAGTACCCGATCATCACCGACTATCAGCAGGTTACGAACCTTGCGATGGAGCGGGGGACAATCCTACGCCTCCAACCACAGCGCGTGAGATTCGCTTCGACGGTCTATGTCCGTTTCGCACTCGAGCCGGGTACGCCCGACTCCTGACCGCTCCGACGGACGGCTGAAAGCCGCCGCTGATTTCGGGCGTCGGGCATTGTGGCAGACCAATTGGCCACTTTCCAACGGAGGATGACATGAACTGGGTCCTGAGGTGCGTCGGCGTGTGGCTCCTAGCTTCCGTGTTCGGGAACGCCGCGGGCGTCGCTTCGATGGTCGGCGGCGGTCCCGCGGACACGACGAAAGCAACTGGGAGAGTCCTTGCGGGGGAAATTGGGTCGTCGTCCCAGTGGGGATCTGGTTGGCTGGATCTAGCAATGGTCACGGACTTCACGAAGGGTGATGTCCTGCGGCTTAGGATTGGGGGTTCGGCGAAGAAAGTCGTCGTCCGCTTGCTTCCTAAGACAGAACCCCAGGAAACGAGCGCCGGGATCATTGGCGGTGCAGTAGTGGTGCCGGAAAGCCGGGTGGTCGAAGTGATTCTCGACACCGACCGCAAGTTCATCAAGCAGATCTCTGTGCATGGTGGGACCAATCCCTGGGGCAAGTTTCCATTGGGTTCTTCGAATGGGCCAGCGACTCTCGAAACTGCAGAACTTGTGAATTGCGTTCCGGCGCCAAAGAGTTCCGCGGACACCACGAAAGCAACGGGGAGAGTCCTTGCGGGGGAGATTGGGTCGTCGCCTCAGTGGGGATCTGGTTGGCTGGATCTAGCAACGGTTGCGGATTTCAAGAAAGGCGATGCCCTTCGGCTAAGAATTGGAGG
>JAQULN010000117.1 GCA_028718575.1 Candidatus Krumholzibacteriia bacterium
ACCCGAATTCACAGTTTTTATGCAGGTAGTGGCATTCTTTAGCAGATCTCGAACAACCTGGAAGGATGAGCGATGCTTCAGATCACCCGGCAGACCGAATATGCCATCCGCGGTCTGCAAGAACTGGCTCGCCGCAACGGCGATGCTCCCGTCCAGCTCAAATCCATCGCCCGCAGTTGTGAGGTATCCGAGGCGTTTCTGGCGAAGATCTTCCAGATGCTGTCGCAGCAACACATCGTCAAGAGCCACCGCGGCGTCAAAGGCGGCTTCAGCCTGGGCCGCCGTCCCGAGGAAATCACATTGCGCGACATCGTCGACGTCTGTGAGGGCGGCATTGCTCTGAACCATTGCCTGCGCCATACCAACCGCTGTGAAAACGTCGGTCACTGCAACATGACCGCGGCGTGGAAACAAGCCCAGACCGCGCTGATCGAAGCGCTCGAGAAGACTCGTCTGGCAGATTTGCTCTAATGGGACTGGGCTTCTGAGGAGTCTCTCTTGGCGAGCCGGCGCCGCCGCAGCTGGCCGCAAGCGGCGTCGATATCCTGTCCCCCGCTGTCGCGAATGAAGGCGGGTATGCCGGCGTCGATCAAGACGCGCTGGAAGGCCAGGATTCGCTCGCGCGACGGCGCGGTCAGCACCGATTGGTCCAATCGATTCAAAGGGATCAAGTTTACCTTGAACGGACGCCGCGCGACGAGTTGAGCGAGCTGGAGCGCTTGTGCGGGCGCATCGGTCTGCCCTGCGATCAAGATCCAGGCGATGGTAGCCCGGCGGTCAACGCGGTCCGCATAGCGGGCCGCGGCGTCCAGGACCGCCGCCACGCCGGCGCGGCCAGCCACGGGCATGAGCTTGCGGCGGGATGCATCGTCGGTGCCGCCGAGGCTGATGGTCAGCCCGACCGGCAGCTCGAACGCGGCCAGTTGTTCCAGGGCGTGCGGCGGGGCGCTCGTCGAGATCTGAATTCGTTGCGGGGACAGCCCGAGGCCGGCCGGATCCGTCAAGATCCGGATGGCCTGCGCCACGGCGGCGAAATTGTCCAGCGGTTCCCCCATCCCCATGAACACTACATTGTAGGCTCGTTCGCCGTGTCGGGCAAATGGAGCGGCGGCCAGATCGGCGGCGAGGATCTGCACCTGCTCGACGATTTCGCCGCAGCTCAGATTCCGGGCCAGACCGCCGCGAGCCGTCGCGCAGAAACTGCAAGCCATCGCGCAGCCGATCTGGCTGCTCACGCAGAACGTCGCGTGGCGACTCATCGGGATGATCACGCTTTCGCAGTCTTGCCCGTCGCGCATCTGCAGAAGGAGCTTGCGCGTGCCGTCTGGCGCCGACTGCCGCTCGTTGATTCGAGCGCCGGACGCGTCGTAGATCGCCGCGAGCGCCGCTCGCACGTCGCGCGGGAGATTGTGCATCGCGTCCCAGCTCATGGCGCCGCGCGCGTACAACCAGTGAGCGAGCTGGCGGCCGCGATACGACGGGAATCCCTGTTGCGCCAGCAGAGCGGGCCAGTCCGTGGGATTGATATCGCGCAGTAAAGGTTTCATGGTGTCGGTGCGAGGATCGGTGTATGTTGACCCCTGTGCTGCCGGCGGCGGCGTTGACGCTCAGGTGGCGATGTGATGTCCGCCGGCGGCATTGATCCGGCTCACCGCCTGTTGCGGCATGCAACCAAGATCGTCGAGGAGGATGGATTTGCAAACCGTCCTGGTAGTTGACGATGAGATCGCGATCCGCGAAACCCTGGTGCAGATCCTCAGCTACGAGGACTATCGAGTTCTGACCGCGGCCACCGGCCCCCAAGCGCTGCACGTGCTGGAAGACCGGCCGGTCGATGTGGTGTTGCTCGATATCAAGATGCCGGGCATGGACGGTTTCGACGTTTTGGCGCGGGTGCGCGACACCCATGCGGAGATCCCCGTCATCATCATCTCCGGCCACGGCGATATCCAAACGGCGGTCCAGGCCGTCAAATGCGGCGCCTACGATTTCCTCGAAAAACCGCTGGATCGGGCGCGCTTGCTGGTGACGTTGCAGAACTGCCTGCAACACCGCCAGACCCTCGCGGACCGCGAGCGACTCGCCGCGAAGGCGGGCCGTAGCACGCCGCTCATCGGGCAGTGCGCGGCGATGCAGGCGGTGCGCGATTTCGTCGCGAAGGTCGCGCCGACCGAGGCGACGGTCCTGGTGACCGGTGAGAACGGAACCGGCAAGGAACTGGTCGTCGGGGCCATCCATGCCGGCAGCCCTCGCCGCGGCGGCCCGTTGGTCGAAGTCAACTGCGCCGCGATCCCGGCCGATTTGGTCGAGAGCGAATTGTTCGGTCACGAAAAAGGGGCTTTCACCGGAGCCGACCGGCTGCGAATCGGCAAGTTCGAACAGGCGAATGGTGGGACCTTGTTCCTCGACGAGGTTGGCGACATGGGGGAACAGGCTCAGGCCAAGGTTCTACGCGCGGTCGAAGAGGGCACGATCCAGCGCGTCGGCGGGCGCGAGACGATGAAGGTGGACGTTCGCATCGTCGCCGCCACCAACCGCGATCTCGCCGCGCCGGCCTCCGGTTTTCGCCGCGACCTCTATTTTCGCCTCAACGTGCTCGCGATCAATTTGCCGCCGCTTCGAGAACGCACTGGTGACGTCGAACTCTTGCTGGCGTATTTCATGGACCAGCTTGCCGGGGCCATGAAGACCCGAACCAAGACCTTTTCGCCGGAAGCCCTCTCATTGTTGTCCCAGTATGACTGGCCTGGAAACGTGCGCGAACTGCGCAACTTGGTGGAGCGATTGCTGATCCTCGTGCCCGGGCCGGTCATCAAGCCAGCCGATCTGCCGGTATTGAGTGATCAGATGGCCGGCGTAGACGCACCCCAAGATCTCTTCCGCTGCCGCGATTTCCAGGCGTTTAAAGCGAAGGCCGAAGCGCTGTATCTGCAGCAAAAACTCAGGGATAACCGCTTCAACGTGAGCCGGACCGCCGAAGTGCTCGGGATGCAGCGGAGCAATCTGTACAAAAAGATCACGAAGTATGGCCTACAGACGCAGGCGGAGGATTCACCCTAGTCGAACGCTCTGCGGTTGGACCGGCGGCCCGGAGCCTGCCGGAATTCGGCGGGACGGAAACTGTCCACGCCGTCGGGAGGAGTTGACGGCTGCCGACGGATTCTGTATCCTCATAAACGAACTTGGAACCGGACGTCATATCGGGCCTGCTTGACTGGTTCAGCAACCGGAGACTTCTGGGGGGTTGCTGAACGTCAACGGAGGAGGACGGCATGAAACGGGTAGTCGCCATCCTCGTGATCCTGGGTATCGGGGTGTCGAGTCCGCTTTGGTGTGCGGCCGCCAACCCGCCGACTGATCCAGGCCGAACGCCGATCGTCCTGTCGGTGCCGGCCGGCGGCCAATCGACCGCGTCGCAGGATCAGGGTGGAGGCGGCCAGGAACAGGGCAGCAATCTGGGTGATCCAGACGAACTCGGCGGTGGTTTCCGCGGTAACGGCACGGTTCTAACCACGCCGAGCAGCACGAGCAATCAACCTTCGATCGTTCATTGGTTCAATACGCTGCTGCTGTTCGTTACGCAGCTTCCGTGATTCGACCAGCGGGCCGAGACCGCTGGCCGACCGGACATTGAATCTGCGATCCACCAGCTCGCCAGGGGATGCAGATGGATGCCTGAATTCGAAGGACAGGACAAGCGAGGGATTAGCCAGGACGGTTTGACGACCGGTGCTTGGCGCCAGGAATCGTCGCGTCTGGAAGCTGTGGGGGATCTGCACTTCCACGCTGCGGCTTACAACACGGCTTATGAGTATTACCGCCGCGCGCTGCCGACGGACACGCGGACGCAGTTGCCGCTAGCCAGAACACTCTCCTTGTTGCGGAAATCTCTGACGACGTGTTTGCACTTGGGCTGGACAGGCCGCGCTGACCGCCTCTTGGAGGATGCTTGGTCTGTGTTGCGCGACGGCGCCGACTTGCCGGTGTCGGACACGGAGATCGAGAATCGGGACTGCGAACGCGCCCGGTTGCGGGTCCGCCAAGCTGCGTTGTTGATGCTGCGCGGCGAATACCAGCACGCTCTGGATGTTGCCAAGCGGTCGTTCGCGTACCTGGCGTTGACCGACAAGCATCTCGAGGTTGCCAACCTCCAGCTCACCATGGGTGCCTGCTACCAGCGCCTGGGCCGGCTGGACAAAGCCGAGGAGTTCTATCTCGACAGCCTGGGGACGTATCGGCGGATCGGCGACGAAACCGGGGTGGCCACTTTACACAACGCACTTGCGCTGTTGCACAAGGCCGCTTGCCGCTGGGATAAGGCTCTCTCGCTGCTCGATCGCGCGATTGAATTGGCCGCGCGGAACGGTGCGCCGCCGCTTCTGTCTTGGTTCCATCTGAACCGCGGCATCATCTTGACCAAGATCGGCCGCTTCGCCGAGGCGCAACTGGCGCTGGACAAGTGCCTGCGGCTATGTCAGAGCCTCGGTGACCGGATCCGCGAGCCGAAGACGCTGTTGGCGCTGAGCCGCCTTGAAATGCTGACAGGTCGCCTGGCCAGTGCGGAGGAGAACGTCCTGGCGGCCGAGGCTCTGGCCTCGCGAGAGCGCCTGCAGCGCGAGGTCATCATTGCCGACGAATACCTGGGTGATATCATGCTGGCGCGCGGCGACGGCGAGCGGGCGCTTTTCAACTACGAACTCGGGCTGACGAAGGTACGCGCGCTAGGTCAGGCCAGGGATCTCGAAGGCGAACTGCTGCGACGGCGCGCCGAAGCCAGACGCCTGACCGGCGACCTTGCGCTCGCGATGGCAGATGCGCACGCCGCCGTGGCCGTTTGCGAACAGTGCGGCGAGCTCTATGAACTCGGTTTCAGCCACTTGACATTGGGCAACGCCTATGCCGTCGCGGCCGACTGGGCGCAGGCCGATGCTCATTTTCGAAGGGCCGTGGATCTCTTCCGTTCACAGCAGTTGCCGCGCGAATGGTGCGCAGCGGTTTGCGCCTATCTCTCGGCACGGTTGGATTCGGCCGATAAGCCCGTTCTGCTCAAGTTGCGCAGGCTGCTGCTCGACGTCCAAGAACACGCGGCAGCCGGAGTCGGCGACGATACTCTCGCGACTTGTCTATCCGGACTGGTTCGCGTCCAGTTGCGGCTAGGTCTCTGCGACGACGCTCTTCTGACGGTTTTTGAACTGGAGCGGGTGGCTCGCGGGTTGGAGGACTGCGAACGTCTGGCAGAAACAGCCCGTATGCGGGCCCTCGTCGAGGCGGGTCTTGTCGCCTCGATCGACCAGGCGGAGTCGCCGGCGCGCATCCTGTCCGGTATTCCCGGCTTGTTCCAAGCTTCCGACCATAGCTTGACGCAGCACCTCGGTACGATCCTGACGGCTGCCTGCGAGCGAGCGCACGCCGGCTGCGGTTTCTTGGCACTCGCGCAGAACGGTCAATCGACGGAACCGCTGGCGATCGCCGCGCGTCAGGCGATCGACGCCAATTTGGCGGAACAACTGGCGCGTTGGTTCAAGAGCCGACCCGGCGACCGTTCCGAACCAATTTACTACAGCCAACTGCCGCCGCATTCGCCGCTGGAGGCGCAAGTGCCGTCGATCGCGAACCGACTCAGCGGCTGCGTATTCTTGCCGATCTCGATGCATCAACGCCAACTCGGACTGCTGTTTCTCGGGCTCACCGGCGTCGCGGCCGAGGAGAATCGGGTCGATCGCGCCAGCCTGGATTTCCTTGCGAGTTATATGGGTTTCCTCGGCTTGTTCCTGGCCGAAAAGCTCTCTGCCGCAGGTGCTCGCGAAGTATTAGCGGAATCCGAAGGAGGCTTCGACAATATTATCACGTGTGACGATCGCATGCTGGAGATGCTGGCCTTGTTGCGCAAGGTTGCGTCGAGCGATCTCACCGTGTTGTTGCGGGGCGAGACCGGAACCGGCAAAGGTCTCTTGGCCTATGCGTTACACCGTCTCAGCCCTCGCGCGCAGCAACGATTCCAGTCCATCAACTGCGCCGCCATTCCGGAAACCCTGCTCGAGAGCGAATTGTTCGGCCACGTCAAGGGTTCGTTCACTGGCGCCGATCGCGACAAAACGGGTTTGTTGGTCGATGCCGAGGGCGGTACGGTTTTCCTGGACGAAATCGGCAAGATGCCGCTGTCGATGCAAGGGAAACTTCTGCATTTCCTCGATTCGCGATTGGTGCGTCCGGTCGGCTCCAACCAAGCACGTCAAGTCGATGTGCGGATCGTCTGCGCCAGCAAGACCGACCTGAATGAGCTCGTCCAGAGTGATCGCTTCCTGGAAGATCTCTATTTCCGGCTCCTCGATTTTCCCCTCGTCGTGCCGCCGTTACGCGAGCGCCCGCGTGACATTCCTCTGCTGGCGCGCCACTTTGTGCAAGCCGACGCGGCTGCTCTCTGTGGTCACACCCCGAGCATCGGCACCGATTTCATGGATGCGCTAGTGCAGCACGACTGGCCCGGCAACATTCGCGAGCTGGAAAAGTGCATCAAGCGAGCGCTTGTCCTTGCTCGGGGTGAGGGAATTCTTCGACTTGGCCACCTGCCGCGCGAACTGACGCCGTACGCAACCGACCGGAAGCATACGGACGGCCGGACGCCGCTGCGGGAGACACTGACGGCCGTTGAATCCCGCGAAATCGCCAGTGCCCTGAGGGCGACCGGAGGCAACAAATCAGCGGCCGCCAAGTTGCTCTGCATCAGCTACCCCAATCTCCTCAAAAAGGTCCGCCAGTACGGCCTGCATTGACCTTTTGCAGCCAGTCCTTCGCTAATGACCCAGGTTTGACTGTACGCACGGTAATTCCACGGCCAAACGCAGGCAAAGGTTTTTGTATTCTAAAGTCTATAATAACAACATGTTGGCGTTTTCGGCGCCAGATTGTTAACATCGTTTACAATCTCATGGAACAGACCGCGGAGACGCGGTCGGTCTGTTTTAGTAAGTTCTAGATAAATAATAACTTAGATATTTGGAACCGTGCCGAGAAACCGGCACGCTCTCTGCAGGGTGCTGGGCCGAAGCGGGACGTTGCAGGGAACGAACCCTTCATGCTTGGCAAGGATCTGCGCCAGGAGGCATGGAACCGAACTCGAGCTGACCGGCAATCCGAGGCTGTCTTTCACGAATCGGCTCACGCCGGGTGCCATCAGGATGTGGGGTCTTGACGACACGCAGGCGGTGGGAATGGGAAGGCAGAGGTTCTAGCCTCCCGGCGCGATCAAAGAACGACGTGTGATCGGGAGAGAGTCCAGCTGGTCTTGGTCTGGCGAGGACCGCGACCAGGATGCCAACTCGGTGGCCGGACTCTCTCTCCGTTTTTTTTTCTGCTTCGATACGATTCCGTGACACGTCGGATCGCCCTAACCCGGATTATTCATGAAGGACCGGCTGCGAAAGGTCAAATGCTTGCCAGGACGCGCGTTCTCGGATCGGCTCGGTCAACGTACCGCCCTGGGTACGCCTCCCTCGCCGATCCTTGCGAGCCCGCGTCCTGGCAAGCATTTTCCACTTTCTCGCGGCGGTCCTTCATGAACAATCCGGGCTAAGGGGGCCGGGATGGGCCTACATGGCCCGCATGACCGCCGCTCCATCGGTTGAGTCGATCCGACATCGAACGTCCCCATTCGGAGACGGTGTCCTGATCGTCACACACCGGATAGCGAATCTCGGACCAGCCTCCGTATCTGAACCGGCAAGATATCGCACTCCGTAATCCATTTTTCGATAACTACTTAGATTGACAGGCGGCGCGGCTGGCCGGCCGGCACAAGGTTTGGCACGGCGCGTGCCTATCCCGGTTGTCGGTCAGGCAGGTCGACGGAGGGTAGCGTGATGAAACGGGACCGCATCCAATCAAAGCGAACAAACTGGGGCGTTCTGTTGTTCTGTTTTGCGCTCCTGCCGTTGCTGGGCGGTTGTGACGAAAGCGACTGCTTGAACTGCCAGGACCCGCTGCCTGTGGCGCCGACCCAGGTCTACACGGTGGCAGCCGACTGCCAGGTGACGGTATTCTGGAACGACTACCCTGAGTACTATA